>JAUMEU010000163.1:0-3023 GCA_032120295.1 Opitutales bacterium
CTCGTCGATACGCCAGGCGTCGACGGCGAGGTTGAAAGCCAGGGCCATGTAGAAGGCGTCGTCCCGGTTCAACTGGGAGGGGCGCATCTTCTCGAACGGGCAGATCAGCCCGGGGCGGGGGGTCGAGAGGTCGCCTTCCATGGGGGCAGGATTGCCCTGATAAGCCCCATGGCAAGAGGGGAGGCGGGCCTCGTTAAGGGTGATTGACTCCCGTGATGGTTGGGGATGCACTGCCCCCACTAAGGCATGGCTGAAGAACCCGTTATCGAACTCGAAGGCAAAATCCTGCAGGTGCTTCCTGGCACCATGTTCCGGATCGAGCTCCCCAACAAGCACGTGGTGCTGGGACGTATCTCCGGGCGCCTCCGTAAGAACTTCATCCGCATCAACCCGGGCGATCGCGTCAAGGTCGAGATGACTCCTTCGGACCTGACGACCGCGCGCATCATCTTCCGCCTCCGGGATTCGGCCCCGCGCCTCGGACCTCCGCCCAAGCGCCGTTACTAAGCCCTCTGCAGACCCGGTTATGCCGGGTTTTTTATTGCGAAGGGGAGGGGGTTAATTCAGTTATGTTGACTTAATAACCCCTCAATAACCATGGCCATCTACAATAGCGTCCTCGACACCATCGGTCACACCCCGCTCGTCCGTCTGAACAAGGTCACCGAAGGCCTGCAGGCCGAAGTCCTCGTTAAGCTCGAGTTCTTCAACCCGCTCTCGAGCGTCAAGGACCGCATCGGTCGCGCGATGGTCGACGCCGCCGAGCGCGACGGCCGCCTGAAGCCGGGTGGCACCATCGTCGAGCCGACCTCCGGCAACACCGGCATCGCCCTCGCCTTCGTCGCCGCCGCCCGCGGCTACCGCTGCATCCTGACGATGCCGGAAACGATGTCCATCGAGCGCCGCGTCCTCCTCCGTCTCCTCGGCGCCGAAATCGTCCTCACCCCTGGTGCCAAGGGTATGCGCGGCGCCATCGAGCGTGCCACCCAGCTCCGCGATGAGATCGGTGCGAATGCTTTCATGCCGATGCAGTTCGACAACCCAGCCAACCCGGAGGTGCATCGCCGCACCACCGCCGTCGAGATCTGGGAAGACACCGAAGGTAAGGTTGACGCCATCGTTTCCGGCGTCGGCACGGGTGGCACCATCACCGGCATCGCTTCCGTCATCAAGGGCAAGAACCCTAAGTTCCGCGCCATCGCCGTCGAGCCCACCGCTTCGCCGGTCATCACCCAGACCATGGCCGGTCAGCCCGTCCAGCCTGCTCCTCACAAGATCCAGGGCATCGGCGCCGGCTTCGTCCCGAAGAACTGCGACATCTCCCTGATCGACGAGGTCATCCAGGTCTCCAACGAAGACGCTTTCGCCATGGCCCAGGAAGTTTCGATCCGCGAAGGCCTCGCGGTCGGTATCTCCGCGGGCGCCAACATCTGGGCCGCCCTCCAGCTCGCCAAGCGTCCGGAATACGCCGGCAAGCGCATCGTCACGATCGCCTGCTCGCCGTCCGAGCGCTATCTCTCTACCGCCTTGGCCGAGAAGGTCCGCGCCGAAGTCACCGCGCTGACCGCTTCGTAAGCCGAGCTGACGGCTCGTCCCGAAGGCCTGCGTCGCGAGACGCGGGCCTTTTTGTTGGGTCGAGGTAGGGACAGCACCACGTGCTGTCCTATTTATTCCGACTGAGGCAGGCACCTTGCCTCGACATGGTGTGATTAGGACAGCACGTGGTGCTGTCCCTACCTCGATACAGCCCGCCCTGATGCTTTCTCCTTGAATCCTTCACCCTAAAAGTGAACATCCGTTCACCTATGCTGGATATGCGCACATTGCAGGGATTCGAAGCCCGGCGGCCGCTGGCCTTGCCGCTGCTTGGCTCCCGTGCGGTCGCCGGGTTCCCGTCGCCGGCCGATGACCATATGGAGCGGCGCCTGGACCTGAACGAGCACCTGATCCGTAACCCCATCTCGACCTTCTTCCTGCGCGTCGACGGCGACTCGATGTCGGGCGCCGGCATCCTCACCGAAGACCTCATCGTCGTCGACAAGTCGCTCTCACCTCGCGCGGGTACGATCGTGGTCGCCGAGGTCGGCGGCGAGTTCACGGTGAAACATCTCGAACGCGACGGCGCCGGCGCGTGGACTCTGCGGGCCGACAGTCCGCGCTGGCCAGGCTGGTCGTTGCCTTTCACGCCCGAATGTCGTATCTGGGGGACAGTGGTCGCCGTCGTGCGCCGCTGCTGACGCCATGCTCCGCGCCCTCGCCGACTGCAATAACTTCTACGCCTCGTGCGAGCGCGCCCTCGACCCTTCGTTGATCGGCGTGCCGATCGTGGTCTTGTCGAACAATGACGGCTGCGTGGTCGCACGTTCCTCCGAAGCGAAGGCGCTGGGCATCCCGATGGGCGCGCCGTATTTCGAAGTGCGCCGCACCTGCGAAGCCCATGGCGTCCGCATCTTCTCGTCCAACTTCTCGGTCTACGGTGATTTCTCCGAACGCGTCATGGCCGCCCTCGGCGAGCAGGCGCGTGACCTCGAGATCTATTCGGTCGACGAAGCATTCCTGGGCTTCCCTGATATGCCGGATGCCGATGCCAAGGCACTTGGGCTGCGTATCCGCGCCGATGTCCTCAAGCGCACCGGCATCCCGATCTCGCTGGGGATGGCCCCGACCAAGGTGCTCTGCAAGCTGGCTAACGAGCGGGCCAAGGCCGATAAGGCCAGCGGCGGCGTGATCGTCGTCCCGGCCTCGGTCGAAGGACGCACGGCTTTCCTGCGCGGGGTCGAAGCGGAGGATGTCTGGGGCGTCGGCCCCGGCCTGGCAGCCCGCCTGCGATCCCATGGCATCCTTTCGGCCATCGACCTTGCGGAAGCCGATCCGGGTTTCATCCGCCGCATCGCGGGCGTGGTCGGCGAACGTCTCGCCCTCGAGCTGCGCGGCATCTCTTGTCATGATATCGTCGAGGACGCCGGTCCGCGGAAGAGCGTGCTGGTGTCGCGTTCCTTCGGACGGCCGATCACCGACGCGCA
>JAUMEU010000164.1:0-3215 GCA_032120295.1 Opitutales bacterium
GCTCGACGGAGCTGACGATCGCCCTCCGCCGCGCCGACGGCACGGCATCCCTTTTCCGGACGCAGGTGCTCGCGCGCGGGGTCGACGACTCCGCCACCTACCTACACGTCGAACGGACGGTGAAGTTCCTGCTCTGGTCACGCGGCGCCTGCGAAGTGCTGCTCTGCGGTCCGGAGGCCGGAATCCTTCGCACGAGACTCCAAGCCGACTACGAAGCAGCGGGTGAACGGGCCTTCGACGCCGACTTCTTCCGTAAGGTCTTCGAAGCCCCTCTCTTGTTCCGCTGCGTGACCGCCGCCGAACTGCCGGCCGCCTCCGCGTCGCACCTCCCGCTGGGCCGTCATCTCGACGGTTGCCGCATCGGCTTTGATCTCGGTGGTTCCGACCGTAAATGCGCCGCGCTGATCGACGGCAAGGTCGTCTTCTCGGAAGAGGTGAAATGGGATCCTTACTTCCAGTCCGCCCCCGATTACCACCTCGCCGGCATTCGTCACTCGCTGGACCTGGCCGCCCGGCATCTGCCCCGCATCGACGCGATCGGCGGCTCCTCCGCCGGCGTCTACGTCAATAACAAGGTCCGCATCGCCTCGCTTTTCCGCGGCGTCACCGATCCGAAGGTCTTCGACTCCCGGGTCCGCGACATGTTCGTCGACCTCGCGCGCGAATACGGCGTGCCCTTCGAAGTCCTCAATGACGGCGACGTCACCGCGCTGGCGGCGTCGATGTCCCTCGGCCGCAACGCCGTCCTCGGCGTCGCGATGGGCACGAGCGTGGCCGCGGGCTACGTCGACCAAGCAGGCAACCTGACCAACTGGCTCAGCGAGCTGGCCTTCGTACCGGTCGACTACCGTGCTTCCGGACCAGCCGACGAATGGTCAGGCGACCGAGGCTGTGCGGTGCAGTATTTCAGTCAGCAAGGCGTCGGGCGCCTGCTTCCGCTGGCCGGGATCGATCTGCCGCCGTCCTTGAGGCTGCCCGAGCAGCTCGAGGAACTCCAGCGACTCATGCTCGCCGGCGACCCGCGGGCTCGCCTGGTCTATGAAGCCATCGGCATCGCCCTCGGCTACTCCATCGCGCATTTCGCCAGCTTCTACGAGATGAGCTGCCTGCTGATCATGGGCCGGGTGACCTCCGGGCATGGCGGCGACGTCATCATCGAACACGCCAAGGCTGTCCTGCGGGACGAATTCCCTGAACTTCGCATCGACCTCCTGGTACCCTCGGAGAAAGATAAGCGACACGGCCAGGCAGTCGCGGCCGCCTCCCTCCCTTCCCTCCGCCGATGATTCCCCTTAACCCGAGCGCCCGCCTCATGATCCCGGACGGACTAGCCGCCCCAGAGGCCCTCCGCCGGACGACCCACCTCGGCATCGGCGCCCACCAGGATGACCTGGAGTTCATGGCCTTCCATGGCATCCTCGCCTGCTACGACCAGAAAGACCGCTGGTTCGGGGGAGTGACGATCACCGACGGACGCGGAAGCTCCCGCGCCGGTAAGTTTCAGGATTGGACCGATGACCAGATCGCCGCGGAACGTATCCGCGAGCAGGACGCCGCCGCGGTCATCGGCCAATACGCCTTCATGGCCCAGCTCAGCCATCCGAGCAAGTCCGTGCGCGATACCCGCGAGACGGTCGTCCGCGATGACCTCGTCGGTATCCTCGAAGCCACCCGACCCGAAGTCGTCTATCTCCACAATCTCGCCGACAAGCATGACACGCATGTCGGCTGCGCCCTCCGTTGCCTGGAAGCCCTGCGTCGTCTGCCCAAGGCCGATCGCCCGCAGAAAGTCTACGGCTGCGAAGTCTGGCGCGACCTTGACTGGCTGGTGGACTCCGAGAAGACCCCGATGCCCGTCTCGGCTCGCCCGGAACTCGCCCGTGCCCTGAACGAAGTCTTCGCGACCCAAATTGCCGGCGGCAAGCGCTACGACCTCGCCGTCATCGGCCGTCGCACGGCCAACGCGACCTTCAGCCAGGCGCATGCGACCGACCAGGAGACCGCCATGCAATGGGCGATGGACCTTACTCCCTTGGTCCAAGACGAGTCGCTCGACCCGGTCGCTTACACGACTGGCTTCATCGACCGGCTGAAAGCCGACGTCACCGCCCGCCTCCGCCAATCCCTCTGACATGAAACCTACCCTCCTCGTCCTCGCCGCCGGCATGGGCAGCCGCTACGGCGGTCTCAAGCAGATCGACCCGATGGGCCCCTCGGGCGAGACGATCCTCGACTATTCCGTCTTCGATGCCCTGCGCGCCGGCTTCGGCAAAGTGGTCTTCATCATCCGACCTGATTTCGAAAAGGACTTCCGCGAGCGCATCGCCGCGAAGTTCGCCGGACGGATCGACGTCGGCTTCGCCTTCCAGACCATCGACCAGCTGCCGGCCGGATTCTCCGTACCCGCCGGGCGCGAGAAGCCCTGGGGCACGACGCACGCCATCCTCTGCGCCCGCGACGCCGTCCACACGCCCTTCGCCGTCATCAACGCCGATGACTTCTACGGCCAGGACTCCTACGCGGTGCTCGCCCGTCACCTGCAAAGCCTCGACGTGCGCTCCACCGACTACTCCATGGTCGGCTTCACGCTGAAGCACACGCTCTCCGAACACGGCACCGTCGCCCGGGGCGTCTGCCAGACCGATGCGTCCGGCCGCCTCACCGACATCCAGGAGCTGCTGAAGATCTTCAAACTGCCCAGCGGCGCCGAGCACCGTGGCGAGGACGGCTCGGTCGTCAGCCTGACGGGCGAAGAGCCGGTCTCGATGAACATGTGGGGCTTCACGCCCGCCATCTTCCCGCAACTCGCCGCTGACTTCGAAGCCTTCCTCCACGCCAAGGGGACGGAGATGAAGAGCGAAGCCTACATCCCGATGTCAGTCGGCAACCTCATCCGCGCCGGCCAGGCCACCTGCCAGGTCCTGCGCACCGACTCCGCCTGGTTCGGCGTCACCTACCGCGAAGACAAGCCGGTCGTGCAGGCCAGCATCCTGCGCCAGGTACAGTCCGGCTCTTATCCATCATCGCTCTGGTCCTGACATGCCCGCCACCGCCGCCGAAGCCTTGGTCGTGGCTTCCGAATTCAACTTCGGAGGGAAGATCGTCTCGGCGGACCCTTACGGCAGCGGGCACATCAACGACACATTCGTGACGGTGATCGAGAACGCCGGCGGACGGCGGCGCTTCATCCTGCAACGCATCAACCATCAGGTCTT
>JAUMEU010000165.1:0-5661 GCA_032120295.1 Opitutales bacterium
CGGGTCGCGATCCGGAGGCGGGTCAGGCCGACGGCATGAGCCAGCGCGTTGTCGATCAGGTTCTGGATGAGCCGCCGGGCCTGCAGCGGGTCGGCCCCGACGTCCTGCGTCGCCCCTAGGTCCAGGTAGAGCGTCACGCCCGCGGCCTTGCAGCGCGCCGCGAACTCCGCCGCGACTTCGCGGGCCGCGGCGTGCAGCGCGTCGGCTTCCCGGCGGACTTCGCGGGAAGTCTCGAGGCTCGCCAAGGCGAGCAGGCCTTCGACGAGCCCTTGGAGGCGGCCGACGGAGCTGACGATCTTCTGCGTGAAGCGCGCGCGGTCTTCGGCCGACATCGTCGCCTGGTCTTCGGCCAGCGTCTCCGCATAGCCACGCAGGATCGTCACCGGCGTCCGGAGGTCGTGCGAGACGTTCGTGACGAAATCGCGCTCCATGGACTGCAGGCGCTTCAGCGCGGTCACGTCTGCCAGCACGAAGATCGCGGCGCCCGGGCCGAACGCCTCCGGATCGGTGCGCGCGCCGGCGGCCTGCAGCCAGACGTCGGCCAAGGGCGCGCGGTTGAGGAGCAGGGTCGCGCGCGCGTCGCCTTCGCCGCGGACACGCCGGATCAGCTCGATGAAGTCCGCGCTGCGGACGAGCGGTACGACGGGGCCGCCGACGTCTTCCTCGGCGAGCCCGAAGAGCGCCGCGGCGGCAGGGTTGGCGAGACGCAGGCGGTCCTGTGCGTCGACGACGAGCACCGCGTCGGTGAGCGGCGCGAGCAGCGCCTCGATGCGCCGCCCCGCGGCGGCGCGGATTACGTCCTCATTCTCGGCGCGGCCTTCGATCGCGATGAAAAGTTCCTCCAGGCGTAGCTTGCGGACCAGCCAGCCTTGCGGCCGCGCGCCCGCGTCCGCGGCGAGCAGCGTGCGGCGCGCCCAGCGCACGTGCGCGCCGACGGTGGCGAAACCCCAGAAGGCGGCCGCGCCGAGCGCGAGCAAGAGCAGCCAGGGGAGCCAGGTCATCGGCTTCGGATGCTGTCGTCGCCGCGGGGACGCGCGAGCGCAAAGCGGTTCAGCCGCTCACGCGGTAACCGACGCCGCGCACGGTATCGATCACGTCGCCGGCCGGACCGAGCTTCTCGCGCAGGCGGCGGACGTGCGTGTCCACCGTCCGCGTCTCGAGATCCGGCGAATAATTCCACACGTCCGAGAGCAGCTCTTCCCGCGACTGCACCCGGCCCTTCCGTTCGAGGAGCAGGCGGAGCAGTTTGAACTCGGTCGCCGTGAGGTCGACGGGCTTGCCGGCCGCGGTCACTTCATGCCGCTCGATATCGAGGAGGAGCGCCCCGGCGGCGAGACGCGTCGACGGCTTAGCCGCCGCCGACTTCGCGCGACGCAGGAGCGCCTGGGCGCGGAGCATCAGCTCACGCGCATCGAAAGGCTTGGTGACGTAGTCGTCGGCGCCGGATTCGAGGCCCTTCACTTTGTCGACCGTCTCGCCCTTGGCCGTGAGGAAGATCACCGGGGTGTCCTGGAGCAGCGCGTCGGCGCGGATCATGCGGAGCAGCTGCACGCCGGTGAGCTCGGGCATCATCACATCGAGGATGATCAGGTCCGGACGGAAATCCCGCGCCAGGCCGATGGCCCGCAGCGGATCGTTGAGCGTCCGGATGGCGTAGCCCGCCTGCTTGAACTTATAGTCCAAGAGCTCGGTGACGTCGGCTTCGTCGTCGACGATCAAGATGCGCTTGAGATGTTCGGCGTCCATGGGTGCGTCCTTACATAAGTGCACCCGGGTCTGAAGCGCCAGAGTTAGGTGTCAATGATGGCGGTAGCGTGACGCCGCTCCATTATATTTGTAAATCTATGACTATCAATGTCTTGTATAGTTAAGAAACACGACTGTCACACCGTGCGGCCACAATCTTTACATAGGGGTTGTTCCACGTGGAACACCCCCCTTCCCTGCCCCGCTAACCCGCGCTTACTTAGCTCGGAAAAGGACCATCAGCAGCGAGATATCGGCCGGGTTGACCCCGCTGATTCGGCTGGCTTGTCCTAGGGTCTTGGGCTGGATGGTGTGGAGTTTCTGCCGGGCTTCGATGCGCAGTCCGTAGGCTTTAAGGAAATCAAAGCCTTCCGGCACTCTAAAGGAGTCTAGGTCGTGCAGCTTGCGGGCGTTCCGCGTTTCGCGCTCCAGATAGCCGCGGTATTTGACCCGGTACATGACTTCGGCCTGAACTTCAGGCGCTTCAGCCAGGAACGTCGGCGGTAAGTCCTTGGGCGTCGATTCCCAGTTGCGCCGGATGACGTCACCCGCGATTCCACCCGGGATCGCCAGCTTTTCAAGGTATTCAATCCAATGGGCGACTTTCTGGGCCTTGGCCTGAATCCGGGAAAGCCGATCAGACGGCACGAGGCCGAATTCGGCGATTTTATCCTTCAGGCGCAGTTCAGCGCTGCCGTGATTAAACAAAAGGCGGAATTCAGCCCGGCTGGTGAACATCCGGTAAGGCTCCTGGGTGCCTTTGGTCACCAAGTCATCAATCAGGACCCCGATATAGGCTTCGTCCCGGCCCAAGACCAGGGGAGTCTGGCCTTGGACCTTACAGGCGGCGTTGACCCCGGCCACCAGGCCTTGGGCGGCGGCTTCCTCATATCCGGAGGTCCCATTGATCTGGCCGGCAAAGAAGAGGGCGTCGACCTTTTTGGACTCTAGGGTGGGGTAGAGCTGGGTGGGCGGCGCGAAATCGTATTCCACGGCATAGGCCGGGCGCAGCATGACGGCTTTCTCCAGCCCAGGGACCGAGGCCAGCATCTGCAGCTGGACGGCAAAGGGCAGGGAGGTCGACAGGCCGTTGATGTACCATTCGTCGGTATTCCGACCCTCAGGCTCGAGGTAGAGCTTGTGGGTGTCCTTATCCGAGAACTTCACGAACTTGTCCTCGATGGAAGGGCAGTAGCGCGGACCGACCCCGGTGATCTCGCCTCCGTAGAGGGGAGAGAGGTGCAGGTTCTCCTGCACGATCTTGCCCGTGGCGCCCGTGGCCTCCGTCATCCAACAGGACACCTGGTCGCTCCCAGGGGTCCATCCGGGGAGCCGTTCGCCCGCTTGTTCCACGTGGAACAAATCGGTCTGCTGGCGGGTATCGTGGAAGGCGAAAAGGGTAGGGGAGGCATCGCCTGGCTGCTCCTCGCACTTGCTGAAATCGATGGACGAACCGAGGATGCGCGGAGGGGTGCCGGTCTTGAGCCTTTGGAGCTCAATTCCAACCTCTAAGAAACTGGCTGACAAAGACTTAGCACTAAAGTCGCCCAGCCGCCCGCCTTCGGTTTTATTCGCCCCGATGTGCATCAGGCCGCGCAAGAAAGTGCCCGTGGTCACGACCACGGTCTTACCATGGAAAGCAAGGTCGAGGTTCGTCTGTACCCCAACCACCGCGCCGGCCTTGAAGATCAGGCCGGTGACCTGGGCCTGGAAGATGGTCAGGCCGGCCTGCAGTTCGCAGAGGTGCTTCATCCGGAACTGGTAGGCCTTCTTGTCGCACTGGGCGCGGGGGGCCTGGACGGCCGGGCCCTTGGAGGAGTTGAGGAGGCGGAATTGGATTCCGGTGACGTCGGCGGTCAGGCCCATCTCGCCCCCGAGGGCGTCGATCTCCCGGACGATGTGCCCCTTGGCCTGCCCCCCGATGGCGGGGTTGCAGCTCATCTGGGCGATGGTGTCGACGTTGCCCGTCAGGAGCAGGACGTCCACGCCCATGCGGGCGGCGGCGAGGGCGGCTTCCACACCGGCATGCCCGGCCCCGCAGACGATGACGTCATAGGGGCGGTCGGGCCCGAGGCGGATTTGTTTGTGAGGTCGCATAGGCGCTCCCTCACCAGAGGGAATCACTTACCTATGCAGAAGGAAGCGAAGAGCTTGTCCAGCATACGCTCATTATCGATGCGTCCGACGATCTCCCCCAGGGCGTCGAGGGCGGCCCGGGCCTGGGCGGCCGCCAGTTCGGTCTGGATCGGGGCCTTCAGGTGGCCGACGGCCTCGGTCAGGGCGACCGCCGCCCGGGCCATGGCTTCGGCGTGCCGGACCGAGACGACCAGTTCCTCGGCTCCCGGGGCGATCTCCTGGGTGATCAGGAAGGCGCCGAGCTTAGCGCGCAACGCGTCGGCGTCGCGACCGTCGAGGAGGCAGGCCGAGAGCTTCGTGAGCTTCGGCAGGAAATCTTTCTGCGCGGGGTGCGCGGGGAGGTCCGCCTTGTTCGCGACCAACAGCGAGCGCGCGGGGTCGAGCAACGCGACGAGCTCGGCCGGCAGGGCAGGGGGCTCGGTCGAAGCGTCGACGACGAGCAGCAGCAGGTGCGCGCCGCGCGCCTGCTCGAGCGAGCGCGTCATGCCGAGGTTCTCGAGCGACGAACCGCCCTCGCGCAGGCCGGCGGTGTCGATCGCGGTGACGGCGAGCGGCAGGCCGGCGACGGGCGCCTCGAGGTAGTCGCGCGTGGTGCCGGCTTCCGGGCTCACGATCGCGCGCTCGGCGCCGGTCAGCGCGTTGAGCAGGCTCGACTTGCCGGCGTTCGGCGCGCCGACGACGGCCACGCGCAGGCCGGCCCGCAGGGCGCCGTCATGCTTCGCGGTGCGGGCGTAAGCGTAAAGTTCTGACGCGATTTCGGCCAAGCGGGCCGCCGGGCCGCGCGGGTCCTCGGGCGGGAGGTCTTCCTCGGGGAAGTCGATGTGCGCCTCGAGTTCGGCGAGGACCTGCAGCGTGCGGTCGGTCCATCGCGCGACGTGCCGGCCGAGTTCGCCGGCGAGCATGCGGCGCGCCGAGGCGAGCGCGCGTTCGGAGCTGGCGTGGATCAGGTCGGCGACGGCTTCAGCCTGCGTCAGGTCGATGCGGCCGGCGAGGTACGAGCGACGGGTGAACTCGCCGGGTTCGGCGAGGCGGCCGCCGCGCGCGAGGCAGTCTTCGGTGATCCGGCGCACGAGCAACGGGTTGCCGTGGCAGGTGATCTCGAGCGAGTCGTTGCCGGTGAACGAGCGGCCGGCGTGCCAGAGGACGGCCACGACCTGGTCGATGGGCGCGCCGGCCTGGTCGCGCCAGATGCCGAGCGTCGAAGTCTTCTCGGCGAGCGGGGTCTTCCGGCCGAGGGCGGCGTGCGCGATCGTGGCCGCGAGCGGTCCGTCCACGCGGACGATGGCCAGGGCCGAGCGGCCCGCAGGAGTCGCGGCGGCGACGATGGTCTCGGTGACGGACATGGGAGGGCGTGAGCCGAGGTCATCCCAAGGGGCGAGGGGAAGGGAGGCAAGCGGTGTCATACGTCCGCAAAAAGGCTGGAAGGGAAGGGCGGGCCTGCCAAAGTCCGCCCGAGACACTCCCGTGGAAAATCACCGCTTCCTTCTTCCTGACCCGGCCCGCCAGATCGCGGCGGCCCATGGCACCCCTTGCTATGTCTATGATCAGGCGACCCTCGAGGCCCAGGCCGACGCCATGCTGGCGTTCCCGAACGCCTTCGGGCTGACGGTCCGCTTCGCGATGAAGGCCTGTCCGAACGCGGCTATCCTCAAGGTCTTCGCCAATAAAGGACTCCATTTCGACGCCAGCTCGGGCTGGGAGGTTCGCCGCGCCATGCACGCCGGCGTCCCGGCCGACCGTATCTCGCTTTCCTCCCAGGAGCTGCCGGACGATTTCGCC
>JAUMEU010000166.1:0-5173 GCA_032120295.1 Opitutales bacterium
CGAAGCCCCTTGGCCCGAAGACGCGCTACGCTCCGACGGCGTCTTCGCCGCCGCCTACGCCCAGACCCGTAAGGCCGATGCCAAAGGCCGCTCGCTCCGCGACCTCGAACTGCGCACGCGCCTCTTCCGCTACCGTTGCAGCCCGCTCATTTACTCCGAAAGCTTCACGCACCTACCGCCGCAGCTCCGGGAGATCACCCTGCTGCGTCTTTCGTCCGGCCTGCGCGCGTTCCCGCCCTCGCCCGCCTTCGCGCACCTGGAGGAAACGGAGCGCGTCGCGATCCATGAGATCCTGACGGCCACCCTGCCCGACCTGCCCGCCGGCTGGGGCAAGTAAGGAGGACATGAAAAGGGCCGGCCCCCGCGAGAGGACCGGCCCGGAAGCGGGACCGCGGACGGCTTACTTGGCGAGCGAAGCGAGCTTCTCGCGGATCGCGTCGGCCCAGATCTGGTAGCTGGCGGCGTTCAGGTGCAAGAGGTCCGGCATGATGGCCTTCTCGAGCGTGCCGTCGGGCTTGAGGAACTTGGCGCCGATGTCGAGGAAGTGGACCTTCTGGCCGTCGTCGTACTTGGCGATGAGGGCGTTGACGGCCTGGTTCTTGGCGCGGCCGGGGTTGTTGGCTTCGGTGGCGCCGCGCGGGAAGATCGCGAGGAGGAGCACCTTGGTCTCGGGCGAGCGCTGATGGATCGCGGCGATGATGTTCCTGATGCCGGCGGCGATCTGCTCGGGCGGATTGTCCGCGGCGCCGGAGTTGTTGGTGCCGATCATGAGCACGACAGCCTTGGGCTTGATGCCGGCGAACTCGCCGTTCTCGACGCGCCACAGGACGTGCTGGGTGCGGTCGCCGCCGATGCCGAAGTTGGCGGCCTTGTACTGGCCGAATTCCTTCTCGAAGAGGGCCTTCTGGCCGTTCCAGCCGGCGGTGATGGAATCTCCGAGGAAGACGACCTTCGCTTCGCCTTGCTTGGCGACGGCGACGAAGGACTCGTGCGATTTGAGGAAGTTCGCCTGGGGCTTGCCGTCGGGGCCGAGCTTCGGCGCGGCGACGTCGGCGGGCTGCTTGACGGCCGGGGCGGCCGGCTTCTTCGCCGGAGCCTTCTTGGTCTCCTGGGCGACGAGGGAGGCGCCGCCTAACAGGCCGAGCGCAAGGAGGAGTGACAGGGTGCGTTTCATGGGGTATGGGGGTGGCCGATGTTTTCATCCCGACCGGCGAGGGTGTCAACGCCGGCCACCGATGCTTGCGGTGGGACGAACCCGTGCGGTAGCGTCCGACATGACCCAACCGCTGCGATTCGTGACCAAGGCCGAGGCCATCAAGGAAGAATACAAAGGCCGCACCAATTACTGGCTGACGCGCCCCGAACTCACCGGCGCGAAGGACCTGCAGGTCTGCGAGGCGACCCTGCCTGCCGGCGAAGGCCACGGGTTCCACACGCACCCCGAGCTCGAAGAGATGATCTACGTCCTCGCGGGCGAGGTCGAACAGTGGGTCGAGAAAGAGAAGCGCATCCTGAAGCCCGGCGACGCCGCGCACATCCCCGCCGGTGTCGTGCACGCGACCTTCAACGTCTCGCAGTCGGACGCCACGATCCTCGCGATCCTTTCGCCCGGCGCGAGCAAGGGCCCGTTCATGGTCGACGTCAGCGGCGAAGCGCCCTGGAAGGACCTGCGCGCCGGCGCATGAATTTCTTCGCCCGCCATCGCGGCCTGCTCGTCGCCTCGACGCTCCTGCTGGCCGGCGCGATCATCCCCTGGATGATCTGGGGCGACGCGTTGGACGCGACGTTCACGGTCGAAGGCTCGCGCACGTGGATCGCCGGCTTCGGCGCGGCCGGCGGCCTCGCCGGCGCGGGCCTGCTCGTCGCCGACCTGCTTCTCCCGATTCCGAGCACGCTCGTGATGTCGGCGCTCGGGCTCGCCTACGGCACGCTCGTCGGCGGACTCTACGCCGCGGCCGGAACGGTCACGGCCGGACTGCTCGCCTACGGACTCAGCCGCTGGCTCGGCCGCCCTCTCGCCCTGCGCCTGGCCGGAGCCGAGGCGTTGGAGTCAGGCGAGAAGCTCTTCGCCGAAGGCGGCGCCTGGTTGGTGGCGGGTTCGCGTTGCCTGCCGATCCTGCCCGAAGCGATCGCGTGCCTCGCGGGACTGAATCGGATGCCGTTCCGTACTTACTTCTTCGCGTTGCTCTGCGGCGGAGTGCCGACCGGCTTCCTCTTCGCCGCGATCGGCGCGCTCGGTCAGACCGAGCCGGCCTGGGCGCTGGCGCTCAGCGTGGTCGTGCCGGTGCTGCTCTGGCTGCTCGCCCGACGCTGGTTGCGCCGCTGATCAGCGCAGCTCCTTGATCCGGACGTTACGATACCAGACGCGCTTGGCCTCATCCTGGAAACCGATGTGGCCTTCGGCCGGGCGGTCCTTCATCGGCGAAGCGGCGAGGTCGAGCACGGTGGTGCGCTCGCCGTTGAAGTCGACGGTGAGACGGCGGTCCTTGAGCGTCAGGGTGTAGCGGTTCCACTCGCCGGCAGGCTTCACCATGTTCTTGGACGCGGCCATGGCGCGGATGATGCCCCCGCAGTCATGGTGGCCGGGCTTGGCGAGTCCGTGCGTGTCGAGGATCTGGAGCTCGATGCCCTTGGCCACGGGGTCGAGCGGGTCGGCGACGCAGAAGAAGACACCGGAGTTGCCGGTGGGTTCGAACTTGAATTCGAGATCGAGGACGAAGTCGCGATACTTGCGCTCGGTGAAGATGTAGGCGTCGAAACGCTTCCAACCGGTCTCGCCCGCGCGCGGCTTCAGCGTGACGGTGCCATCGGTATCGTAGACCCAGTTGCCCTTGGTCTTCCAGCCGGCGAGATCCTGGCCGTTGAAGAGAGACACGAAACCCGGGGCGTCCGCGGCGGGGTGCGGCACGGGCGCGGCGGCGGGGCTCACGGGATAAGGTTCGGACGCCGCGAACAGGGCGAGGGGGAGGAGGCAGGCCAGCAGGGGGAGGCGGGGCATGCCTTCCGAGGTAGCCATCCGCCGCCGGAGGTCGAGCCTACGCCTCGGCCGTCGGCCAGGACCCCATGAAAAACCCAACAAATCGGTGGGTTATTATTTTGCGGACTATGACGGGCGGCCCTCTGGACAACCTGCCGAGCCTGGGCATAGTAGCGGACTCAGACAGTTCTCCGCCCACCCCGGCGTCCCTGTCCGAAACTCCATTCCACTGATCACGCTTCCAGCCGCGCGCCGTTTTCCCACGGACCGCACGGCGGGGACACCCTCTCTTCCTTTTTTCAAACCCCTCATGAAACGCCGCTCCGCCGCTCCTGCCCGCCCTCGTCCCCTCCTTCGCCGTCGCTTCGACACCTCCCTTCAGCCCGCCGACGTCCGCGCCCGCCTCGAAGCCCTCGCTTGCGCCAGCACGATCCTGCCCTCGCTCTTCGTCCTACCCTCCGTCGGCGAGTCCGTCCGCCTCAGCGGACCGGAGCTGCATGGCGACATCCACATCCGCCTGGCCGGCTGCCAGGCGGCCCTCGCCGCTTTCACCGGCAGCCCCAACGAAGTCACCATCGACTTCCGCGCGGCGGACAAGGGGGTCGTCCAGGCGCTGGTCGTCGGCCTCGGCGCCGAACTGCGCGAGACCAAGGTCCGCCGCCCCAAACAGGAGATCCAAGGCCACGTAGTGACCGGCCATCAGCCCAACGTCGGGCACTTCCTCGCCTGGGCCGCCCGCATGCCCAGCATGGAGGACCACGTCATCCTCGAGTCGGCCGTCGATGCCGGCTTCGCCTGTGAGTTCGACTGCTTTGAGCACATCCACGCCGCCATGCGCGCGCTGGACTTCATGCGCATGGTCCGGATGGAAGGCGGCATCGGCAGCGCCTGCGATGGCGACGAGATCCCGCCGCATCTCCGTCATCCGACCCGCCAGGGCCTCACCGGCAAGGCGGCCATGCTCGTGGCCCATGCCGGACACAAGGTCAGCCTCAACGCGACGATCGACTCCAAGCCGAACCCCGCCGGCGCGCGCCTGCGGATCCACTACGGGTGGTCCTCCCACCTCCAGCGTTACCTCGTGGGCTGGGTCAGCGACCTCGCGCCGAAGGCTCAGTGACCCTCGGTCCGCTGCATCTTCTCGCCCCAGGCGAAGAGGATCATCGAAGCGAGGAACACCCCGTGGATGATGGCCTGCCAGAGGATGACCTTCTCATGGTTGGCGGACATCGCGGCGCCCGAACCGACGAAGTCGGTGATCGCGATGAAGCTCTTCAGGAGGTGGATGGCCGAGATGCTGGCCAGGCTGCCGGCGAGCTTCACCTTGAGGGTGTTGGCGTTGATGTGGTCGAGCCAGTCGGGGCGGTCGCCGTTGTCGCCGAAGTCGATGCGCGAGACGAAGGTCACGTAGCCGCCGACGACGACCATGTTGACGAGGTTGGCCACCATCGAGATGTCCACGAGCGAGAGGATCCCCACCATGATGGTGCTCTCGGTCGCGGCGGAGAAACCATCCAGGAGATGCAGGAGCTCTTGGACGCTCTTCCAGGCGTAGGCGATCGCGGCGAAGATCAGCGCGACGTAGATCGGCGCCTGGACCCAGCGGCTGGCGAAGATGAAATACTCGAGGGTGTTCTCGAACTTCTTGGCGAAGGTCTCTTTTTCGTTGGCCATGCCTGAAGCCTTGCCGAAACCCGCGGACCGTCAAGCCGACGAGAAGTTATACAGATAGAAGAAACATACAGATGTGAGATGGACGATGGAGGATGCGCTGAAATTGGCGCCTCCGTCCGTGGCATGACCTACGGCCCACTGGCCAACCGATCAACGGATCAACTAACCGCCCTCAGACTCCCGCGCTCGCCGCGGCGTCGCCCAGCGGGCTGGCGTTCGGTTCGCGCAGGTAGGCGTCGGCCTTGGCCGAGACGATCACGCCGTAGTTGATCGTGCCGAGCCAGCCGGACATGATGATGCCCACGCTGCCAGCATGGTAAAAACCGCCGACCTGCTCGGGGAGGGCCATCGAAACCTTGAGGCCTTCGAACTTGGTGCCGAACGAGGTGCCGCCGACGTGACGGACGTAACGCTGGACGGTGCGCGGGGTCGCGGCTTCGGCGTGGTCGACCTTGGAACGGATGTCGGGGATGAACTTCTCGAGGCCCTTGAAGGACTCCTCGATGACGCGCGCCTTGTGCG
>JAUMEU010000167.1:0-1770 GCA_032120295.1 Opitutales bacterium
GCTCGTGGTCGGCGAACGTCTCGCCCTCGAGCTGCGCGGCATCTCTTGTCATGATATCGTCGAGGACGCCGGTCCGCGGAAGAGCGTGCTGGTGTCGCGTTCCTTCGGACGGCCGATCACCGACGCGCATGAGCTCTCCGAAGCCATCGCCGCGCACGCTGCCCGCGCCGCGGAGAAACTCCGCGAGGATGGCATGCTCGCTTCTTCAATCGTCGTCTTCATCCGCACGAACCAGCATCGCATCGACCAGGAGCAATATCGCGGCGACGAACTCGAGCCGCTCGATCCGCCGACCGATGATGCCCGCGCGATCTGCGGCGCGGCGGCCCGGGCGCTCGCCCGCGTCCGCCGCGATGGCTACATGTATAAGCGGGCAGGGGTGATGTTACAGGGCCTGACGCCGGCCGACGTCGTGCAGCCTTCCTTGCCGGGCATGGGCGGGGAAATCGACCCGAACAAGGACCGCCTCATGAAGGCCGTCGACGCCCTGAACCATAAGCTCGGCCGCGATGCCGTCCGCCTCGCCAGTACCGGCTTCGAGCGGGAATGGAAGGGTAAGGCCGAGCTTCAGTCCGGCGCCTCGCTTTCCGACCCCGCCAACCTCCCGAAAGCCAAGGACGGTCCTAAGCCGAGGATCAGGTTTCATGAGTAGGGCTTGAGGTAGGGGCAGCACCGCGTGCTGCCCTAGGGCTGCCTTGGGGTAGGGTTGAGCGGCCTCGCTCAACCAAGGCTGACCGAGCCGGTCAGCCCTACCTGAGCTCAAGAGGCAGGGACGGGGGCAGGGACAGGTTCCCATGCTTAGGGACAGAGTCAGACGCTGGGGCAAGAAACTGCCGAGACAGTCCCAGTGTCTGCCCCTGTGTATCGAGGCCTGTCCGTGTCCCTGCCCCTGTCCCATGAATCGAAACAACTATGTCGCGACGCGGTCCCGACCCTACCCATCGGGCTTGTCCCGGGAGCCTTCCCCCGACATACCTAATCTTATCCCCATGAGTTCTCCCCGACTCGGTTTCTGCCATGCCATGCTGGTACTGGCTTCCGTTACGCTCTTCGCCGCGCCGCCCGCTAAGCCGGGTATCCGCGTGGGCTTCGCCGAACGCGACATCACTCCGGACATCGGCATGGAAGTCCCGGGTAACTACGGGAAGGTCTACTCGAAGAAGATCCATGATCCGTGCAAGGTGCGCGCGAGCGTGTTCGACGACGGCCAGAAGCGCGTGGCGCTGGTCGGCATCGATGCGCTGATGATCCGGCGCGAGACGGTGCAGGAGATCCGCGCTTTAGTGAAGGCCGCCACCGGCATCACGGACGTGATGATCGGCGCTTCGCATTCCCATTCCTCCGGTCCGATCGGGATGATTCTGCCGGGTGAGTTCGACCATGCCTCGGCCGAGATCCAGGAACTCGCTTATAAGAAATCCTCCTGCGCCGACGCAGGCTACCTGCGCAAGGCGATCGACGCCACCGTCGCGGCCATCGTCGCCGCCGATCAGTCAAAAGCCGCGGTGACGGTGGGCTACGGCGTCGGCCATGAGGGCCAGGTGGCCTTCAACCGACGCCTCCGCATGAAGAACGGCCTCACCTTCTCCCATCCGGGTAAGAATAACCCTGACGTGGTTGAGTTCGCCAATCCGATTGACGACGAGGTCGGCATCATCGGCGTCTGGCGCCCTGACGGCACGCTGGCGGGCTGCATCGTTAACTTCTCTTGTCACGCCACCACGAACTCCGACGGCATCGGTGCGAACTGGATCTATTACACCGAGAAGG
>JAUMEU010000168.1:0-4230 GCA_032120295.1 Opitutales bacterium
TGGAAGACCAAGGACCAGGAACTCGACAAGCGTCTGCATGATTCCTGGGACCGCGAGAAGGCCAACTACCGCCGGCCTTTGCACGCCAAGGTCATCGGCCGTCTCGGCCAGCCGCTGCGCGTCGAATTCAACGACGGCGAAGGCCACGTCGTCGCCGGCGAGACCACGATGCCGTGCGCCGCCGCCGAGAAACGTCCGATGGACGTCACCACGCTCCGCGACCAGCTGGGCCGGCTCGGCGACACGGGTTTCGAGATGGGCGAACTGCAGGCCGACCTCGAAGGCGCCCTCATCATCCCGGTCAGCGAACTGAACCGTCTCCGCCGCGACCTCGCCGAACAGATCACGAAGCTCCGCAGCCAGCCCCTCCGCTGGACCCTGCTGCCTTACGAAGAAGAAGCCACGAAGGTCGCCGCCTTCGAGCCGAAGCGTCCGGGCGAGCCCGAGATCATCGTCGTCATCCGCGAACCGGAGCAGCTCGAGCCCGCCCTCGCGAGCGGCGCCCGCGTCATCTACGCGGAATACGAAGATCCGAAGAAGTTCCGAGCCGCCGTCGCGCGTGTCCGCGCCTATGAGCAGGAAGCCGGCCGCAAGGTCGAGTTCTGGGCGATGGGCCCGCGTATCCATAAGCAGGGCGAAGGACGCATCAGCGAGATCGTGCTCTCCTGCGAGGCCGACGGCTATCTGGTGCGCAATCACGAGGATCTCCGCGCCTTCAAGGGCCAGCGCCTCCGCGCCGACTTCTCCCTCAACGTCGCCAACGGGCTGACCGCCGAGTGGCTCATGCGCGAGCATGCCCTCGAAGGCCTCACGGTCTCTTACGACCTCAACTCCGAGCAGGTCACCGCGCTCTTCCAGTCCGCCCCGCCGGAGTGGTTCGAGGTCACGGTCCACCAGCACATGCCGATGTTCCATATGGAGCACTGCGTGTTCTGTGCCTTCCTGTCCAAGGGCAAGGATTACCGCGACTGCGGCCGCCCCTGCGAGACCCACCGCGTCAAACTGCGCGACCGCGTCGGCGCGGAGCACATCCTCAAGGCCGACGCCGGCTGCCGGAACACGCTCTTCAACTCGCGCGCCCAGACCGGCGCCGAATACGTGACCCAGCTGCTCGCCTTGGGCGTCCGCCGCTTCCGCGTGGAGTTCGTCGACGAGGATGCCGCCACCGTCGCCCGTACGCTCGAGAAGTATCAGGCCTTGCTGAAGGGCGACATCGACGGCACCTCCCTCTGGAACGACCTCAAAGTCCTCAATCAGCTCGGCGTCACGCGCGGGACGATGCGCGTAAGGCTCTGATCATTCCTCGCCGCGGAGGCGAGGCAGGAGGCCGGTGATGCGGCGCGAGTCCGACGCGTTGCGTACGGCCATCGCGTAGGCCGTGGGGTCGCCGACGAGGATGACCTGCTTACGGCCGCGCGTGACGGCGGTGTAGACGAGGTTGCGCGCGAGCATGATGCTGTGCTGGCGGAGCAGGGGGACGACCACCGCCGGGAATTCCGAGCCCTGGGACTTATGGATGCTCACCGCGTAGGCGAGGTGCAGGTCGCCCTGTTCGCCACGTTCGAGCTCCACGCGCGCGCCGTCGAAGTCGATCAGCAGCGTGCCTTCCTCGTTCTGCCCGAGTACCACGCCGAAGTCGCCGTTGAAGACGTTCTTGTCGTAGTTGTTGCGGGTCTGGATGACCTTGTCGCCCGGCTGGATGCGACCCGGGCGCGCATCGGCGCCGCGCAGGCGGCCTTGGAGCGCCTGGTTGAAAGCCTGGATGCCGCCGGTGCCCTTGTGCATCGGCGCCAGCACCTGGATGTCGCGCAGCGGATCGAAGCGCAGGGCCTGCGGGAGGATGTCGCAGCAGAGCTTCGTGACCATCGCCACGCAGGCTTCGGGGTCGTCGACGCGCACGAAGTGGATGTCCTGGGTGAAGTCCAGTTTCGTCGGATCCTCGACCGGCGTGGGCGGGGAGGTGTCGGCGTGCAGGATGCCGTGGGCGACCGTGACGATGCCGCTGCGGGCGCCTTGGCGGAAGACCGTGTCGAGGCGCGTGACCGCGGCCGCGCCGGAATCGATGAGGTCGCCGAGCACGTTGCCCGCGCCGACGGACGGGAGCTGGTTGACGTCGCCGACGAGCAGCAGGTGGGCCGTGCCGGGCACCGCGCGCAGCAGGGCCGCGGCGAGCTTGGTGTCCAGCATCGAGGACTCGTCGATGATGACGAAGTCGGTCGCGAGCGGGTTCTCGGCGTTGGCGGTGAAGCCGCCTTCGAGCGGATCGAACTTGAGCAGGCGGTGGATCGTCGAGGACTGCACGCGCGTGGCTTCGGTCATGCGCTTCGCCGCGCGGCCGGTCGGCGCGCCCAGGGCCATGCGTACGCGCTTGGCGCCGAGGATGTCGCAGAGGGCCTTGAGGATGGTCGTCTTGCCCGTGCCGGGACCGCCGGTCAGGACGGTGACCTT
Source organism: Opitutales bacterium (assembly GCA_032120295.1). GTDB lineage: Bacteria > Verrucomicrobiota > Verrucomicrobiia > Opitutales > UBA953 > UBA953. Next base: position 2,449 of record JAUMEU010000168.1, read on the forward strand.
GTTCTGCAGCGCCATGAGCACGCCGGCCGCCTGCGCGGGCGAGAAGGCGAAGCCGGCGCGGGTCTGGGCCCATTCGACGGCCTTGTCCGCGACGATGGTCGGCAGGCCCGAAGGCGTGGCGAGGAAGCGTTGGATGGAGGTGGCGATGGACTTCTCGGCCTTCTCCTGGAGGCGGAGCTGCACGAGGCGCACGCCGCGCGTGGCGAGCACGCCGACGGCGTTTTCCTCCATCAGCTTGCGCAGTCGGTCATGGACGATCGTCTTGTCGACCTCGAGGAGCTCGGTGGCCTTCTCGAGGAGGCCTTCGTCGGGGAAGGCGCTGTGCCCTTCGCCTTCGAGTTCCTCGAGGGTGTGCAGGATACCGGCGTCGACGCGCTGGGGGCCCGCGGTGGGCAGGCCGAGATTACGCGCGATCTTGTCCGCGGTCTTGAAGCCGACGCCTTCGACTTCGCGGCAGACGCGGTAAGGTTCGGTGGTGAGCACTTTCTTCGCATCCTGGCCGTACGCCTTGACGATGCGGATGCAGAGGGCGTTGGTCACGCCGTAGGTCTGCAGGAAGACCATGACCTCGCGCAGGGCCTTCTGGTCGTCCCACGCGGCCTTGATCGCCTTCGCGCGGCCGGGTCCGATGCCGTCGACTTCGCGGAGGCGGCCCGACTGGTTGGAGATGATGTCGAAGGTGCGGACGCCGAAGCGGGCGACGATCTTGTCGGCGTAGGTCTTGCCGATGCCTTTGATGAGGCCGCTGCCGAGGTATTTGCGGATACCGTGGACCGACGAGGGCAGGCGCGAGCTGAACGTGCGCACGCGTAATTGCGGGCCGTGCGAAGGGTGGCGTTCCCAATGGCCGCTGACGTCGACGGTCTCGCCGCACTGCAGGCCGGTCATGTTGCCGAGGATGATGACTTTCTCGCCGGCCTCGGGCGCGAGCTCGGCGATCGTGAAATGCGTCTCCTCGTCGAGCCACAGGATGCGCTCGACCACGCCCGAAAGGGTGGTTTCGGGTCCGCGCGGCGGTTCGCGTGACGGCGACATGCGTTGAGCCAATCAGCCCCGCGGGGCGGGAGCGAAACGAAAATCAACCCAGACCGAAGAGCTCGCGCCCCAGCTCGGGCAGGCCGGCGTGGACCGTGTCCGGGGCGTAGGGGGCCAGTTCCTCGGCGGTATGGCTACCGGTCGTCACGCAATGGATCGCGGCGAGCTTGCCGTTGCGGGCCGTGGAGATGTCGAACGGAGAATCGCCGACCATGACCGTGCGGGCGGCGTCGGCCTTCAGGCTCGAGAGCACGAAGTGGGTGAACTCCGCCTGCGGCTTGCGCCAGGGGTGGACGTTGGTGCCGAAGACGTCGTCCACGGCGTCGGCCAAGCCGAGGTGCTCCATGATCTTCTTGGAGTTGGCGTCGTCCTTGTTGGTGTAGACCGCGACGCGGACGCCCTTGGCGCGGAGGCCGACGAGGATCTCGCGGCAGCCGGGGTAAGCACGCAGGCCGTGGTACATCACCGAGGGGAAGTGTTCGCGGAAGAGTCGCGTCGCCGTGGGGGCGTTGGCTTCGCCGGCCAGTTTGACGACCGTGACGTTGACGGAGCCGCCGACCGCACGCCGGATCTGCTCCAGGGTGACGCCCGGCAGGCCCATCATCCCCATGACGTCGTCATAGCAACGGTGGATGGCCTCGAAGTTGTCGACCAGCGTGCCGTCGAGGTCGAAAAGGACGGTTTCAGGGAGGGGGCGGGCCATGGCTGACCCCAATCAGGCGGGTCGGCGGGCGGTTTCCAAGTTTG
>JAUMEU010000169.1:0-4195 GCA_032120295.1 Opitutales bacterium
GGCGCCGAGGAAGCGGCGGCCACGCACTGCTCGAGCTGGGCGACCTTGCTGGCCCCGATGATGGCGGAGGTCACGCGGCGGTCCCGCAGGACCCAGGCGATCGCCATCGACGCGAGCGGCTGGCCGCGTTCGGCGGCGACTTCCGCGAGGCGGCGGACTTTCTCCATGCGCGCGGCGTCGAGCTGCTCGGGACGCAGGTAGCCGTGCGCCTTGCCGGCGCGCGCGTCGGCGGGGATGCCTCGCAGGTAACGGTCGGTGAGCATGCCTTGCGCGAGCGGCGAGAAGACCGCGCAGCCGAGGCCTTCCTTCTCCACGGCGTCGAGCAAGCCGGCCTCGGGCGTGCGCTCGAAGAGGCTGTACTTGGGCTGATGCATGACGCATGGCGTGCCGAGCTGGCGGAGGAGAGCGCACGCGCGCGCGGTGTCCTCCGGATTGTAGTTGGAGATCGCGGCGTACAACGCCTTGCCCGAGCGGACCGCCTGGGCGAGCGCGCCCATGGTCTCCTCGAGCGGCGTGTGCGGATCACGGCGATGGCTGTAGAACACGTCCACGTAAGGCAGGCCCATCCGCTTCAATGACTGGTCGAGCGACGCGAGGAGGTATTTGCGGGAACCGAAATCCCCGTGCGGCCCGGGCCACATGGCGTAGCCGGCCTTGGTCGAGACGATGAGCTCGTCGCGGTAGGCGCCGAGGTCTTCGCGCAGGATACGGCCGAAGGTCTCTTCGGCGCTGCCGGGCACGGGCCCGTAGTTGTTCGCGAGGTCGAAGTGCGTGACGCCGAGGTCGAAGGCACGCAGGGCGATGGCGCGGGCGTTGCCGTGATCGTCGACGCTCCCGAAGTTATGCCACAGGCCCAGCGAGACCTTGGGCAGGTGCAGCCCGGACCGCCCGCAGCGGGCCTGGAAAGATTTATGGTCGTAGCGGGCGGGGTCAGCCGGATGCATACGGGATACTCAATCGCGGCCGGCCGACGAGACCAGCGGAAAACCATGCGCGGCTTGCGCGGCGCGGGGTCCTCCGCACGGTGTACGTCGATGCCCGAGCTCGCCGAAGTCGACTATTTCCGCCGCCGCTGGGATGTCGGCCTGGGGCGTAAGGTCTCCGGGGTGACCCTCAATCCCAAGGCGCGCATCGGCCGCGGGGTCGATGCCAAGGCGATGACCCAGGCCATGAAGGGCGCAAAGTTACTGGAGTCTTTCGCCGCGGCGAAGCAGATGGCTTTCCGCTTTTCAGGGAACGTGTGGCTGGGCGTGCACCTCGGCATGACGGGCCGGCTCGAAGCGGGCGATGCGGAGCGCGAACCGACGGCTTACGATCACTTCAAACTCACGATGACCGGCGGACGCGAACTGGTCTTCGTCGATCCCCGGCAGTTCGGACGGGTCCTGTTCTGGCAGGGCGACGGCGTGCCGCCGTGGTGGGAGAAGATCCCGCCCGCGATCCTCTCACCGGAATTCACCGTCGGCGTCGTCGAGGTGTTCCTGCGTCGGCGTGCGCGCACGGCGATCAAGCCGGTGCTCCTCATGCAGGAACGTTTCCCGGGCATCGGCAACTGGATGGCTGATGAGGTGCTCTGGCGCGCAGGTTTCCATCCGCAGGCCAAGGCGGGATCATTCGGACCCAAATCCATCCGTAAACTCCACGCGACTTTGCGCGAGGTCTGCGCCGAGGCGATGGACGTCATCGGTAAGGATTGGTCCGACCCGCCCGACACCTGGCTCTTCAACCATCGCTGGAAGGACGGCGGCCGTTGTCCGCGGTCGAAGAAGCCGCTGGTCCGCGAAGACGTCGGCGGACGCACCACTTGCTGGTCGCCGACGCGGCAGGCCCTCGGCGCCGAACGCCGTTGACCTTCCGCGCGGTCGCGCGAACTTGAACGCATGCGCGTCACCGGCGGCATCGCTCGAGGCATCCCGCTCCGCGTCCCCACGCAGGGCGGCGTACGCCCGGCCACGGATTACATCCGTGAGGCGGTCTTCAATTCGCTCGCGGCGTTCGTGCCGGGAACGGCCGTGCTCGATCTCTTCGCCGGCACCGGCGCCTACGGACTCGAGTCGCTCAGCCGCGGCGCCCTGCGCGCGACGTGCGTGGACCAGCGCATCGGCGCGGAGCTCACGGCCAACGCGGCCGCGGTCGCGAAGTCGATGGGCGTCGCCGAACTGCCTTTCACGAAGATCACCGGCGATGCGACCAAACCCGGCGTGGCCGCCGGCCGCTACGACCTGGTGTTCGCGGATCCGCCCTGGGAGCTCTGGCAGACCAAGGGCGCGGAGATCGCCGCGACGGCGGTGAGCTATGCCGAAGCAGGCGCCCACGCGCGCGTGATCCTCGAAGCGCCCGGTGGCTACGAAGTGCCGGTGCCCGCAGGGTGGAAGCTGCGCAAGGTGATCGGCAAAGGCAAAGGGCAGCCGGCCGCTTCGGTGCTCGTCCGTCAAGCCGCGGAGTGATCAGTCGGCGACCGGCCGGTGCTTTTCCCAAGCCCTTAACTGGGCGAGCATGAGCGCGCCGCCGACGAGCGCTGCGGCTTCGACGCGCAGGATGCGGTCGCCGAGATGCGCGAAGCTGAAGCCCGCTGCGCGCAGCGCGGCACGTTCCGCTTCTGCGAAGCCACGCTCCGGACCGATCGCGAGCACCGCCGTTGGCGCCGGCGTGGAAAGTTCCGGCGTGCCGGCGGCTTCATACGGATCAAGCGCCAGTTTCCAGGCGGCCGCGTCCAGCCCGGCCAACGCTTCGGCGAGCGAACCCACGCGCGTCACTTCCGGCACGAGCGTCGAGCAGGCTTGTTCGGCCCCCTTCAGGACATGCTCGCGCCATTCGCCGTCTTTCCAGAGCGAGCTCGTGAGGTAGCCTGGGTCGCCTTTCGCCGACTCGAAGAAAATGAGGCGCGCAGCGCCGAGGCTCGCGAGATCATGCAGGACTTTCTTCGCGGTCTGCGGACGCGGTAAGCCGACGAGGACGGTGAGGGGCAGGCGCGCTTGCAGGGCCTGCTCCCAGCGGACGGAGAAAGTCAGCCGCGGGCTCAGGCTCTCGATGGTCGCGAGGCCGCGGAGTTCGTTGACGATGCCCACGTGAAAGGTGCCGCCCACTTCGAGCCCGACGGTTTCACGCAGGTGGCGGGCGCGGGCGTCGTCAGCGGGGAGCCCCGCCTTGGCTTCTTCGGTGGTGATGAGCACCAGATTCACATCGGCCAAAGTGCGACCCGGCGGGGGAGAGGCGAGAGGGAAGGGTGCTAACGCTTGCAGGTCGGACCGACGCCTTTAAGAATGTGTCCATGGACCTTTCGGAATTCCGTAAAGAGTATGCCGCTCACGGCGTCGACCGGCACGAGTTGCTCGACGATCCGGTGGCGCAGTTCAAAGCCTGGTTCGACCAAGCCAAGACCGCGGGAGTCGTCGAGCCCAACGCCATGGTACTTTCGACCCTGGGCTTAGATGGCTTCCCGTCCTCGCGCACGGTCCTCCTCAAGGCGGCCGACGAGCGGGGTTTCTCCTTCTTCACCAACTACGCGAGTAAGAAGGGGGCGGAAATTGCCGCCCACCCCCAGGCGACGCTGCTGTTTCCGTGGTATTCCCTAGAGCGACAGATTCACATAACTGGCTCACTGGTAAAGACTTCCGAGGAAGAGTCGGCGGCTTATTTTCAACGGCGACCCTACGGGAGTCAGCTGGGAGCCTTGGCTTCAGATCAAAGCGACATCATCGCTGATCGGCAGGTACTCGAAGCAAAGCTAGCCGAACTCAAAGCCAAGCACGCCGAGGGGCAGGTCCCCAAGCCCCTGCATTGGGGTGGGTATCGGCTGATGCCGACCCGTTTCGAGTTCTGGCAAGGGCGCACGAATCGCCTGCATGACCGCTTTCACTATACGCAGCGGGCCTCGCAGTGGGATATCGTCCGGCTTTCCCCGTGAGCCTCCTGCGATAAGTGTTCCTTATAGGAGGGCGGTGTACCCCCTTACTCTGGGGGCAGGGGTGCCCGCAGGGTTGACCATCCCCGATGGAATCATTCACCCATTCAGTCTTCGCGTCCGAAATGCGCCTTCTTTCCTCCATTGGTCTCCTTGCCCCGGCGTTCGTTTTCGCGAGTTCCGAAGGCGTTAACCCTAATGCCACCGATTTGTTTCAAATCGGGGGCATGCCCATTTCGAACTCCATTCTGACGACCTGGATCATCGCCGCGGCCATCATCATCGGCGTGC
>JAUMEU010000170.1:0-6068 GCA_032120295.1 Opitutales bacterium
TGGGCGACGGCTGCGTGCTGCACCACCACGCGACGGTCGAGGGCACCACGCAGCTCGGCCCGCAGTGCGAGGTCTTCCCGTATGCCTTCATCGGCGGCCGCACGCAGGACCTGAAGGCCCGCCCCGGCAAGCCCGGCCTTAAGGTCGGCGCCCGCAACACCTTCCGCGAATACGTCAGCGTCCACCTCGGCACCCAGGAAGGCGAATGGACCATCCTCGGCGACGATAACGTCCTGCTGGCCTACTCGCACATCGCGCATGACTGCGTGATCGGCAACCATCTGGTCATCTCCAGCCACTCCGCCGTCGCCGGACACGTCCACGTCGGCGACCACGTGAACATCGGTTGGAACGCAGGCATCCACCAGTTCTGCCGCATCGGCGACCACGCGATGGTCGCGGCCTGCTCCAAGTGCGTCCAGGACGTGCCTCCCTTCGTCATCGCCGACGGCAATCCGTGCGAGACCAAGATGATCAACGCCGTCGGCCTGAAGCGTTCGGGCTTCACCGACGAAGAGATCGCCACGGCCAAGCTGATGCATCGCCTCTTCTACCGCGACGGGCTCAACACCTCGCAGGCGATCGAGAAGGCCCGGGCGCTCCCTGAGGCTTCGAGCCGTATCGTGAAGGCCTTCGTGGACTTCGCGGCCTCGACCAAGCGCGGCCTCGCCTGAGACCGTAGGCGCTTGCGCCGTCGGCCTGCCTGCCTAGTTTCGCAGGCATGAAAGCCCTCCTGCCCGCGTTCTTCGCCGTCGTCAGCACCCTCTCCGCGGCCATCGTCGAGAAGCCCCTCGAATACAAGGCCGGCGACGTCCCGTGCGAAGGCTGGCAGGCGTATGACGACGCCCTGCCCGGCAAGCGACCCGGCGTGCTCATCGTCCACCAGTGGACCGGCGTCAGCGACCACGAGAAGGAAGCCGCGCGCAAGCTGGCTAGCCTGGGCTACAACGTCCTCGTCGCCGACATCTACGGCAAAGGCGTCCGCCCGCAGCCCCCGGCCGCCGGCAAGGAAGCCGGCAAATATAAGGCCGACCGCGCCCTGCTTCGTACGCGCGTCAACGCCGGCCTCGACGTCCTCGCCCGCGACGAGCGCACCGACGCTTCCAAGCTCGCCGCGACCGGCTACTGCTTCGGCGGCACCGCCGCGATCGAACTCGCCCGCAGCGGCGCCAAGGTACTGGGCGTCGTCAGCTTCCACGGCGGACTCGACTCCCCGACCCCGGCCGACGGCAAGAACATCAAGGCCAAGGTCCTCGCGCTCCATGGCGCCGACGATCCTTTCGTGCCCGCCAAGGACATCGCCGCGTTCACCGCCGAGATGAAGGCCCATGACGTCGACTGGAAGCTCGTGAGCTATCCGGGCGCCGTCCACAGCTTCACGCACAAGGCCGCGGGCGCGGACAATTCCAAGGGCGCCGCCTACAACGCCGACGCCGACCGCGATTCCTGGTATCAGATGGAGCAGTTCCTGAAGCGCCTGTTCTGAGATGAGGCTGTCGCTCGCGCTCCTGGCCCTCTTCTCGTTCGTCGGCTGCCAGCCCACGGCCAAGACCCTGCGCGGGACGCCGACGGAGCTGAGCGCCCTGCGGAGCACGGGCGGACGCAGCTTCAGCGCCGGAGATGTCGTGACGTGGGCGCAGCTCGACGATCATTTCCGCGACCAGACAGTGAAACTCGTCGTCGGCCAGGCGGACGGCAAAGCCCTGCTGGGACGACTCGTCCTGCTGGAGAACGGAGCCGAAGCGGCCGACTTCCTCAAAGCCCACGGGTGCTCCCAAATCTCCGGCCCGATCGGCGTGCGCCAACTACCGAGCGCCCTGCAGGTGGACGTCGAGCTCACCGGGAAGGATGACCAGAAGCTCATCCTCATCCTGACCTCCGACGGCACGCCGGCCGGCGAAGGCTGAAAATAAAAGAACCGCGGATTGCTCCGCGGCTCTGCTTTTTTCTGGCGGACCTTATCAGGCCACGCGCTCGACGACGAGCGGGGGCATGTTCGGTCGCTTCGGCGCGAGGCGATAGGCATCGCGGAAATACGGGAGCGCCGCGTCGACCTTGGCCTCGTCGTTGTAATGGATCATGATCAGCGGCTCACCCTGCTTGACCTGTGTGCCGACCTTGCGGATCTCGGTGACGCCGACCGCGGGGTCGAGCGTGCCGTCCTTGAGGGTGGCGAGGAGACGCACGCCCTGGGCGATCTTGCCGGCGTCGATGGTGTGCACGTAGCCGCGCTTCGGGGCGGGCAGCTTGCGGATGAACTTCGCCTTCGGGAACTTCGAGGGGTCGTCGATCCAATCGGTCTTGCCGCCTTGGGCGCGCACCATCGCCTTGAACTTCTCGAGAGCGGAGCCGTCCTTGAGGTGCTTCTCGACGGTCTGCTTGGCGGAAAGGGTCGAACCGGCGACGCCAGCGAGGCGCACGACTTCCATGCCCAGCTTGAGGACGAGGTCCTGCAGGTCTTCGGGGCCTTCGCCCTTCAGGAGGCGGACGGCCTCAAGGACTTCCAGGCCCGTGCCGACGGAGTCGCCGAGGGGCTGGTTGATGTCGGTCACGAGGGCCACGCACTTGCGGTTGAGCGAGCGGGCGACGCGGGTGACGATGCGGGCGAGCTGCTTGGCCTGCTCGAGGTCGCGGATGAAGGAGCCGTTGCCCCACTTCACGTCGATCACCAGGCCTTCGCAGCCTTCAGCGAGCTTCTTGGAGAGGATGCTGCCCGTGATGAGCGGGAGGGACGGGATCGTGCCCGTCTTCTGACGGAGCGTGTAGAGGATGTCGTCGGCCGGGGCGATCTCGCGGCACTGCTCGGTGACGGCGCAACCCACGCGCTCGAGCTGCTGGCGGAACTGGTCCATCGTGGCCTTGCCCTTGAAGCCCGGGATCGAGCTGAGCTTCTCGACGGTCGAGAGGCAGAACTCCTCGTCCTTGCCGTTCATGCCGGGCATGATGACGCCGGCGGCGGCGCCGAGCGGGCCGAGCACCATGGAAGTCTTGTCGCCCACGCCGCCGGTCGAGACCTTCGCGATCTTCGGCTGGGTGAGACGGTCGAGGTCGATGACGTCGCCCGAGAGACGAAGCTCTTCGGCGAGGAGCGCGGTCTCCTGCGCGGACATCTGCTTGAAGTAGATCGCCATCGCGAGGGCGGCCTGCTGCGCCTCCGGCATCTCGGCGTCCATGATCGAGTCGACGATATGACGGATCTCGTCGGCGGTGAACTCGCCGCCATCCCGCTTCTTCTCGATGAGAGAGGTGAAGGAGGGCTTCTCCTTACGCTTGTGGTCCAAGATTTTCTCTGTCATAAGTAGTTAGGATTGTGAAGGTTAGGGCCATTCTGCGGAGGACAGGGAGGCGGACTCGCTGTGATGTAAGATTTTCTTGAAAAGTCGAGCCTAAACAGGCAAGGCGACCCTTTAGCGCCAAAAAGACCCTCCCTCGCCTGCGTTAGACGACGTAATCACCCCTAATTCGGCCTAGGAGGTCTTTCTAGAAGGAAGGCAGGACTTACCTCAGGCGACCCTGATAAAGGGCGTCTGAGCCGACCAGGGAGGCCCGGAGCAGCCCCGCCTGAAGCGTCACTCCATCCTGCCAGCCATTCGCCGTCGGATCGCCGGAACGCGGCGCGACGAAGGCATACAGGTAGTCCGCGGCACCGGTCGCCAGCATGGACGCCGCGAGCCGCGGGCCGGCTTCGACGAGCACGCCGGTGATCTTCTCCTGGGCGCAACGTTCCGCCCAGACCTGGAGGAAGGAAGCCTCGTCGCCGACCAAGGACCAGACCTGCACGCCCTCGGCCTCATACCAGGCGAGGTCGGACTTCTTGGCGGCGGCGCCGAGGCCGACGACGATGGTGCGCGTGCGGTGCGCATCTTGGAAGAGATTCAGTCCGGTCCGGCCAGCGGTCTTGAAATGACGGTCCAGCACGAAGCGCACGGGACACGTCTCGCCTTCGTCGCCGCGCGCGGTGAGACGGGGATTATCGGCCAGCGCGGTGTCGGCGCTGACGGCGATGGCCGGAAAGAGGCGACGCAGGCGATGCACGTAGGCCTGGGCGGCCGGTCCGGTGATCGCCCTGCCCTGCCCCGCCGGCAAGGTCAGCTTACCGTCCAGCGTGGCGGCGACCTTGAGCGCGATGAGCGGCGTGCCGCGCGCGATCCAGTGATTGAAGATGAGGTTCAGTTCGGCGCATTCCTCGCCGAGCACGCCTTCGACGACGGCGACGCCCTGGGCGCGCAGGAGTTCGAGGCCATGGCCGGCATGGGCCGGGTTCGGGTCGAGGGCGCCGACGACGACCGTACGGATGCCGGACGCCAGGATGGCGTCCACGCATGGCGGCGTGCGCCCGTGCGTACAGCAGGGCTCGAGCGTGACGTGAAGGACGGCGTCCGCGGCGGGCTTACGGCCCAAGGCGCGCAGGGCCATGACCTCGGCATGCGGCTCGCCGGCCTTGACGTGGAAGCCTTCGGCCACGATCTGACCGCCTTCGGTGATGACCGCTCCCACCATCGGGTTCGGGTGCGTGCGTCCCCAAGCCTGACGGGCGAGCTCGAGGGCTCGCCGCATCGGGGGCTCGGAAGCGGGCACGGACACGATCAGCGATTGCGCTTACGCGAGACCGCGGCGGCCTTGGCGCTGCCGGGGGTCAGCTGCGGTTCGGAGTAGTAACGGAAGCCTTCGAGTTTGCGGCGCTCGATGGCGCGGCCGAGGAGGACTTCGATCTGCTGCAGGTGATGCATCTCGTCCGGCGAGTAGAGCGTGAAGGCTTCGCCTTCGGCGGAAGCGCGTCCGGTGCGGCCGATGCGGTGGACGTAGTCTTCGGCGTGCTCCGGGACGTTGTAGTTGATGACGTGCGTGACGCCGCGGATGTCGAGGCCGCGCGAGGCGATGTCGGTCGCCACCATGATGCTGAACTTGCCCGACTTGAAGCCCGCGAGGGCGGCGGCGCGTTCGGACTGGGTGCGGTCAGCGTGCATCGTGGCGACGGGCGTGCCGTGGCCTTCGATCCATTCGGCGATACGGTCGGCATCGCGCTTGGTGCGGGTGAAGACGATGACGGACTTGTAGCCGCTCTTGTTGAGCAGCGACAGCAGCAGGTCGTACTTCTGGAAGATGTCGACCGGGTAGATCGCGTGTTCGACCGTGTCGGCGGCGCCGAGGCCGGTACGGACGTCGACGGTCACCGGATCGCGGAGGGCCCAGCCGGCGATGCGGCCGATGGCGTCGGAGATCGTGGCCGAGAAGAGCAGCGTCTGGCGGTCCTTCGGGCAGTAGTTGACGATGCGGGTGACGTCCTCGATGAAGCCCATGTCGAGCATGCGGTCGACTTCGTCCATGATCAGCATCTGGATGGACTTCAGATCGAGGATCTTCTGCTCATGCAGGTCGAGCAGGCGGCCTGGGGTGGCGATGACGACGTCGACGCCCTCTTCAAGCGCCTTGACCTGGGCGCCGTAGCCCACGCCGCCGTAGAGGAGCGCGGTGCGGGTGCCGAAGTGCTTGCCGTATTTCTGGAAGTTCTCGTCGACCTGGACGGCGAGTTCGCGCGTCGGGACGAGCACGAGGCAGCGGGGCTTGCCGGCGGCGGGACCGAGAAGCGAGAGCGTCGGGAGCGCGAAGGCGGCGGTCTTGCCGGTGCCGGTCTGGGCGGCGCCGATGAGATCCTTACGTCCCATGATGACAGGGATGGCCTGGGCTTGGATCGGGGTCGGGGTCACGTAGCCGTGTTCGGCTAAGGAGCGCAGGACTGGCTCGGGCAGACCGAGGTCGGAAAACGTAGACATAAAGTTGAGTTAGAAAGCGATACGCGGGAGGAAAGGGAAAGGATAAAGGGAGGAAAACTCGGCTGAGAAGCCAAACCACCGCAAAGGGCGGGGCTTTTGCCCGCCTTCGGGTCCGGGTTTGACAATCCTCCTGAGATTCCCTGCATAGGACTTCCTTCCTCCCGAGGAAGGACGCACGGTGGTTGTAGCTCAGTTGGTTAGAGCACTGGTTTGTGGTACCAGGGGTCGGGGGTTCAAGTCCCCTCAATCACCCCACTTTGCAAGAGCCTCGGAGCAATCCGGGGCTCTTCTCTT
>JAUMEU010000171.1:0-1911 GCA_032120295.1 Opitutales bacterium
GCAGCGCGGGCAAGCCCGCCGGCAACACGGCGGTCGCCTCCGCGCCCCGTCAGGCTCCCCGGGTCGCCGCACCGGCCCAGGCTGGCCAGCCGATCGCCACCGCCCGCCCTGCGACGGGCTTCCCCCGCCCGTCGGAGCTGTTCGACAACTGGGCCGCCGTCGGCCTGCTCATCGCGCTGGGCGTCATCGCCGTGCTACTCCTGCGCAAGCGCAACTGAGACCTTCAGACAACGCCCTTGGCCATGCGTTCCGTCAGCCAGGCGAGTCCGCCGGCTTCGTCGCCGAAGACGCCGTCGAGCTGGGCTTCGAAGGCTTCGTCGAGGACCTGGGAGAACCAGCCGGCGGGCTTGTGGCCCATGGCGATGAGGTGGCGTCCGAGGACGATCTTCTTCGGGGCGGTCGAGGCGACCTGCAGGGCGGCGGCGCGCTCGGCCAGCCACTCACCGTGCGGGGACGGACCATGCATGCTCGCGGTGCCGCGACCGCGGCGGTCGGCGAGGTCCACGCGACAGAGACGATCGATGCGGATGACCTTGTTGGCGAGGCGGCGGACGGCGGCGTCACCGGCGCCGGCCTTGTGCAGGTAATACGGCTGACCGTGCCAGCGCACGAGCGGCAGGACGGAGTCGATGAGCTTCTTCTCGTTCGTGATCTGAGCAAGGAAGCGCGGAGCGAGGTTGAAGCTCTCCTCTTCATGACCGTAGGCATGCCAGCGATTGTCCTTCTCCTCCTTCTTCGTGGTGGTCGCCTTGCCGATGTCGTGCAGCAGCACGGAAAGTCCGATGATGAGGTCTTCGTCGCGGTCTCCGAGACGCTCCTTGGCGTAAGCGTCAAGGCACTCGCAGGTATGATTCCAGACGTCGCCTTCGGGATGCCATTCCGGATCCTGCGGCACGCCGATCATCGCATGCAGTTCCGGATAGAACTTCGTCCAACCGCAGTCCTTGAGGACATTCAGGCCCACGGAGGGCTTGCGGCCGCGGAGTAGGAGCTTCGTCCATTCCTCCATCAGACGTTCGGGCGGAAGGTCCGCCTGGGTGAGCGTGGCGCAGAGCGCGATCGTCTCCGGGGCGACCGAGAATTCGAAGCGCGCGGCGAACTGCATCGCGCGGAGGACGCGGAGCGGATCTTCGGCGAACTTGTCCGACACGTGGCGGAGACGCTTTGCGTCCAGGTCGGCCACGCCGCCCCAGGGATCGAGGACCTCGCCCGTGAAAGGGTCCCACATGATCGCGTTGAGCGTGAAGTCGCGGCGTTCCGCGGCGTCCTTCGGCGTCATCGTTGGGTCGGCCTGCACGTCGAAATCCGTGTGCTTGGCGCCCGTGCGGTTCTCGCGGCGAGGCACCGAGACATCGACCGGGAAGTCCTTGAGCTTGGTCACGCCGAAGGCCGCGCCGACCGTGATGATCCCGAATTCCTTGCGCAGGGCGGCTTCGACCTGGCGTGTGCCGAGACCGTAGACCTCGATGTCGACGTCGAGGACCGGCACCTGCATCAGCGCGTCACGCACGCAACCGCCGACCAGCAGCGGGCGGCCGCCGGCGTCACGCAGCAGCTCGACGACACGGCGCACGGGCGCGAAGTCGCCGTCGAGGCGAATGAGGTTCGGCTGCAGGTCGGGCACGTCCCCACCCTACCCGAGGCACGGCCGGAGGCGAGTGGTTTTGCGGTTCAGAGGTTGGTCGTGAAACCTTCCTTCAGCAGCCAGGCCTTGGCCGTGTCACGCCGGTCGCCTTGGAGCACGATCTCGCGGCCCTCGAGGGCGCCGCCCGTGCCGAGGGCGCGCTTGAGTTCCTTGAGCAGCGCCTCGCGCATGCGCATCTCCTGCGACTCGATCCAGAGCCCCTTGAGGATGGTCACTTCCTTGCCGCCGCGGCCGGCGCGTTCGTATTGCAGGATCACCTTGCCCAG
>JAUMEU010000172.1:0-3217 GCA_032120295.1 Opitutales bacterium
GCTTCGCCGAGGGAATTCAAGGTGATGTCGAGCCCCAGCGCGACGGCACGCGCGAGCTCGCCCGGCAAGGTCGGGCTGAGCAGGAGGATATCCGCGTCATGGCCGACTTCGCGCAGGCTCGCGGCCTCGGCGACGTTCGCCACCGCGAAGCAATCCACGCCGGCCTGGAGCAGGCGCGTGGCGACCTCGGGCATGCCGTGCCCGTAGGCGTTGGCCTTCACGACGGCGACGTAACGCACATGCGGCGGCAGGGCCTGTTTGATGCGGCCGACGTTGCGGTCGATGGCGGGGAGGTCGATCTCGACCCAGGCGCGGGCGGATGAGGTGCTCATGCGCGATGGCGCTCCCCGGACCAAGTGGCGAAATCGTTGGCGACGTTCAACGCGTCGGGGCGGGGCTCTTCGCGGAGGAAACCGGACCGGGACAGCAAAGCGGGCAAGGCGGACCAAGGCGCCGGAACGGGGATATGCGCCGGCAGAGCCGTGGCGGCGACCTCACTGGACGCGAACAAGCGGCGGTCGGCGGCGGCGAGCTGCGCTGCTTCGGCTTCGAAGGGCGCGCCGAGCGACCCGTCGGCGGCGACCTCGAGCGCATGCCAGCGCTTCAGGCGCGATTCGACGGCGACAAGGAACGGGCCCTGCTCTCCGGCGACGAGCGCGGAGTGCGCCAGGGCGGCGAGGGATTCCCAGACGAAGATCGGACGCGGCTCGAGGGCGGACCAAGAGCGGACCGCTAGGGCGGCGATGCGGATGCCCAGCACCGAACCCGGACCGACGCAGAGCGCGAAGGAACGGATGTCGGTCAGCGACAGCTTCGCGTCCGCCAGCGCGGCTTCGACGCAGCCGAAGAGACCTTCCAAGGCGCCGTCGGGCGAGACGCCCTGCCCCATCCAGCGGCCGCCGGAGAGAACTCCCACCCGGACTCCGGCGCGGGCGGAGCCGTCGAGGACGAGGCAGGGTTCAGGCACGCTCATGGCCTCAGCCTGGCGGCCAACGGAGGGCGCGTCCACCCAGCAGATGCACATGCAGGTGCGGGACCGACTCGCCACCGTCCGGACCGTTGTTGATCACGATGCGGAAACCCTTGGCCAAGCCGAGCTGACGGGACAGCTGACCCGCCACGAGAAGCAGGTGTCCCAGCGTGGCCTGATCTTCCGTGGTCGCCTCGGCGACGCGCGGGATCGGCTTACGGGGCACGACCAGCACGTGGGTCGGCGCCTTCGGATCGATGTCATGGAAAGCCACGCAGACCGCATCCTCATGGATGAGCTTGGCGGGGATCTCCTTGTCGGCGATCTTCTGGAACAGCGTCTTCGGGGCGCTCATGGGGAATCAGAGGACGACGACCGTGACGCGACGGCGGCCGGCCTGGCGGGCGACGAGGCCCTGGACGGTGTCGACGGCTTCGTCGTAGGCCGCACGCCAGCGGGTCGAACGGGCGCGGGTGCCGGCGAGATACTGGTCCTGCAGGCCGACGACCCAGAAGAGCACGTCGGCGGATTCACCGGTCGTGGCGAGGGCGTCGGCGACGCGTTCACCGGCCCAGAGGGCGTCGAACGGTTCGGCACGATGGTCGAGCACGGCGACGGAAGGCGTGGCGCGGTCCGGCGAGAGCAAGCGGAAGATGTGGACGGCCGCGGCGGCGAGGTCCGCGGCGTTCAGGCGCGGGTCGGTCTCGTCGTCGGCCTCGAAGACACGGAGCACCGCGTCGACGTCGCTGCGTAACTGCGGGGCGGTGCCCACCATCGAAGCCAGCAGCGCGTTGAGCGTGCGGAGGCGGATCGACTTGGGCAGCGCGGCGGTCACTTGATTTTTCCTCCCTTGCGGAGCTGATCGATGGCCTTGGCGAGCTCGTCGATATCGCGGAACTCGCGATAGACGCTGGCGAAACGGACGTAGGCGATCTGGTCGACCGACTGGAGGAGCGTCATGATCTCCTCGCCGATGGCGCTGGAGGGGACCTCGTCGCCGAACTTCACCTGCAGGTTCTCGACGATCTCGGAGATCATCAGGTTGATCCGCTCGACCTCGATGGGCCGCTTGTCGGTGGCCTTACGGACGCCCGAGGCGATCTTGCCGATGTCGAACTCCTCGCGGGCGCCGTTACGCTTCACCACGACCATGCCTTCGCGGACGATCTCCTCGATGGTGCTGAAGCGGTGATCGCAGGCCAGGCACTCGCGGCGGCGGCGGATGGAATGGTTACCCTTCCCGAGGCGGGTCTCCAGGACCTTCGTATCCTCGTGATTGCAGCGGGGGCAGAACATCGCTCAGAGCTTGAGGAAGTTCCCCAGCAACTGGAGGCCGTGCTCGGTGGCGAAGGACTCCGGGTGGAACTGGACGCCCCAGATCGGGAGTTCGCGATGGCGCAGGCCCATCACGAGACCGTCTTCGGTCCAGGCCGTCACCTCGAGGGCGGCGGGGAAATTCGCACGCTCGACGACGAGCGAGTGGTAGCGGGTCGCGGCGAACGGCGAGGGCAGGCCCTTGAAGACGTCGGTGTCGTTGTGGAACACCGGCGAGGTCTTGCCGTGCATCAGGTGCGGCGCGCGGATGACGTTGCCGCCGTAGACGTGGCCGATGGCCTGATGACCGAGGCAGACGCCGAGGATCGGCTTCTGGCCGGCGAAGGCGCGGATCATGTCGCACGACACGCCGGCTTCGGCGGGCGAACACGGACCGGGCGAGATCATCACACGGTCAGGGTTCAGCGCGAGGGCTTCCTCCACCGTGATCTGGTCGTTGCGGTACACCTTCTGCTCCACGCCCAACTGCCCGAAGTATTGGACCAGGTTGTAGGTGAACGAATCGTAGTTATCGATGACCAGCAGCACGTGCGGACGATTTGCCGACCGCTCGGAAGTGTCAAGGAACCGCGGCCCCGTGTGAACAAGTGAACGCGACGAAGAAACTTCGTCGCGAGGGGCAGGGACAGGGGTAGGGACAGGGCCAGAACTGCGAGAGACAGATGGCAAAAGCAGATGAACGATGGGCGATGAAGGATGGGCTTCAGGTCCAGCTATCATCACTCATCTTTCATCCTCCGTCCTACATCGGCTTTGCCTCTCCCAGCCCTAGCCCTAGCCCTAGCCCCGGCCCTATTTCGGCCTACCCCTACCCCTATCCCTACCCCTACCCCTGCAGCGTGAATTCCACCCCAAACCCCTCGAAAGTAGGCCTTTACAGAGGGAGGGGGGTGTGAATAACTATGTGAACGG
>JAUMEU010000173.1:0-3102 GCA_032120295.1 Opitutales bacterium
GCCGCTGACCTCGATCGTCCCGAATCCCCGTCAGCCGCGCCGCGATTTCGATGACGCCCAGGTCAAGGAACTCGCCGACTCGATCCGCTCCGAAGGCCTCATGCAGCCGATCGTCGTCCGCAAGGTGAAGGATGGCTACGAGCTCATCGCCGGCGAGCGTCGCTTCCGCGCGTTCAAGCTCATCGGCCAGAAGACCATCACCGCCCGCATCATCGACGCCAGCGACGCTTCCAGCGCCGTGCTCGCGCTCATCGAGAACCTCCAGCGTGCGGACCTCAATCCGATCGACGAAGCCCTCGGCTTCGCCTCGCTCATGCGCGACTTCAACCTCACGCAGGACGCCGTCGCCGAGCGCCTCGGCAAGCCGCGCGCGACCATCGCGAACAGCGTCCGCCTCCTCGCCCTCGACAATGACCTCCAGGGCTTCCTGCGTAAGGGCCAGCTTTCCGCCGGTCACGCCAAGGCTCTGCTCGGCATCGAGAACGCCGCGCACCGTATGCTCGTCGCCCGTCTCGTCATCGAGAAGGGACTGTCCGTTCGCGCCACCGAAGCCGAGGTCAAGAAACTCGCCGCGACCAAGAAGGGCGAGCGTAAGCAGGCCGTCCAGACCGTCGTGGCCGACGTCCAGAAGCGCCTCGCCTCCCACTTCGCCACGCCGGTCTCGGTCGTCCGCAAGGGCACCAAGGGCAGCATCTCGATCCCCTTCGGCAGCGACGACGAGCTCGCGCGCCTGCTGGAGAAGATCGGGATTAAGCTCTGATAAGAGTAAGGTGAGAGCGGTTGGCGGTTAGCGGTTGGCGGTTGCGTAAATGCCGAGAAGCAGAGGGCGGTTAGCGGATAGGTAAATGCAAAGAAACAAAGAGGCCCGGGGTCAGATGACTCCGGGCCTCTTTTGTTTTTCCTAACCGCTAACCGCCAACCGCTACTACCTCGGCGGCCTCCGGCCGCTTAGTGCTTAAAGTGCCGCATGCCGGTGAAGACCATCGCCATGCCGCGCGCGTCGGCGGCGGCGATGACATCGGCATCCTTCACGGAGCCTCCCGGCTGGATGGCGCAGGTCGCGCCGGCGTCGGCCGCGGCGAGCAGGCCGTCCGGGAAGGGGAAGAAGGCGTCGGACGCGATGGCCGAACCCTGCAGCGAGAGCTTGGCTTCACCGGCCTTCCAGACCGCGATGCGGGAGGAGTCGATGCGGGACATCTGGCCGGCGCCGACGCTGAGCGTGCGTTCCTTGCCGGCGTAGACGATCGCGTTGGACTTCACGTGGCGGACGACGCGCCAGCCGAAGAGCAGGGCGGTCATCTCGTCGGCGGTGGGCTGGCGCTGGGTCACGACCTTGAAGTCGCGCGGG
Organism: Opitutales bacterium; assembly: GCA_032120295.1. Lineage (GTDB taxonomy): Bacteria > Verrucomicrobiota > Verrucomicrobiia > Opitutales > UBA953 > UBA953. Next base: position 1,349 of record JAUMEU010000173.1, read on the forward strand.
TTGACGGGCTTCTGGTCGCGGTCCTGGACGAGGACGCCGCCGATGACGGCGCGGACTTCGCGGAGGGTGTCGGCGCGGAGGCCGACCTTGGCGCGCATGAGGCGGAGGTTCTTCTTCTTGCCGAAGATCGCGAGGGCGTCGGCGTCGAATTCCGGCGCGATGATGACTTCCGAGAAGATCTCGGCGATCGCTTCGGCGAGGCCCTTGTCGACGGTGCGGTTGGCGACGATGATGCCGCCGAACGGGGCCTGCTTGTCGGTCTCGAAGGCCTTGTGCCAGGCCTCGAGGAGGGTGTCGGCCGAAGCCACGCCGCAGGGGTTGGTGTGCTTCAGGATGCAGATCGTCGGGCGCTCGAACTCGCCGATGAGGTAGGTCGCGGCGGTGATATCGAGGATGTTGTTATAGCTGAGTTCCTTGCCCTGCAGCTGGTCGAAGGCCTCGTGGAAGTAGCCGTAGAGCGCGGCCTGCTGGTGCGGGTTCTCGCCGTAGCGGAGGCGCTGGGCGATGGGCAAGGTGGACGTGAAGCGGGAAGGCAGGCCGAGGACGTTGCCCGCGCCGGGCTGGGCCTGGGATTCGAGGTAGTTGGCGATCGCGGCGTCGTAGGCCGAGGTGCGCTGGAAGACCTTGAGGGCGAGTTCGCGGCGGAGTTCGCCGAGGGTCTCGGGGGCTTTCATCGCGGCGAGCACGCGCTCGTAGTCGGAAGGGTCGGTGACGACGGAGACGGAGGCGTGGTTCTTGGCCGCGCTGCGCAGCATGGACGGGCCGCCGATGTCGATGTTCTCGATGGCGTCCTCGAACGAGCAGTTCGGCTTCGCGACGGTGGCTTCGAACGGGTAGAGGTTCACGACGACGAGGTCGATGAGCTCGATGCCGTGCTGCTTGGCTTCGGCGAGGTGCTCCTGCGAATCGCGACGGCAGAGCAGGCCGCCGTGCACCTTCGGGTGCAGGGTCTTCACGCGTCCTTCCATGATCTCGGGGAAGCCCGTGTGCTCGCTGACGTCGGTCACCGGCAGGCCGGCGTCGCGGAGCATCTTCGAGGTGCCGCCGGTCGAGAGGAGCTGGTAACCGTGTTCCTTGACGAGGGCCTGGGCGAAGGGCAGGAGGCCGGTCTTGTCGCTGACGGAGAGGAGGGCGATGGGCATGGTGAAAGAAAGGGAAGGGGTAGGGGGCGGGGTGGGGGTGGTCAAGTTAAGGTGGGATAGGGGTAGGGGCAGGGGTAGGGGTAGAAGCGAAGCAGGGAGAGGTGTGTTTTTAGAATTATGCCTACCCCTAACCCGACCCCTACCCCTGCCCCTGAACCATTCCTTGACGCTCCCGTCCTTTTTCCCTCCTTCCATCCAATGTCCACTGCTCTCCTGTTCTCCGGTCAAGGCGCCCAAGTCGTCGGCATGGGTAAATCCCTGTACGAAGGTTCGGCCTCCGCCAAGGACCTCTACGACCGCGCCGCCCAGGTGCTGCCGTTCGACCTCCGTCAGGCCTGCTTCGAAGGCCCGGCCGAGCTCCTGACCGAGACCCGCGTCTGCCAGCCCGCCCTCTACGTGCAGGGTTACGCCATCGCCCAGATCCTCAAGGAGCGTGGCAAGCTCAACGACCTCAAGGCCTGCCTCGGCCTCTCCCTCGGCGAACTGACCGCGTACGCCTTCGCCGGCGTCTGGGATTTCGAGACCGGCCTCAAGGTCGTCGCCGAGCGCGGCCGCCTGATGCAGCTCGCCTGCGATCAGACCAAGGGCGGCATGGCCGCGGTCATCGGCGGC
>JAUMEU010000174.1:0-7856 GCA_032120295.1 Opitutales bacterium
CCCCACTTGTAGCCGCCGGCCAAGGCGAAGATATGCGGGATCTTGCGGGCCCGGGCCCACTCGACGACGCGTTTCTCGCGCTTGAGGATGATCTCCTTGGTGATGCCCTTCATGCCGCCGGCCTTCTCATAGGTGTCCATGCCGGCGTTGTAGATCAGGAAGTCCACCCGCTCCAAGGTGTGCAGCGCGTCCTCGACGTGACCGAGGTAGGCTTTCGGGTTCTCGACATCGACGTAGAAGTGCCGGTTCTTATCGGTCGGTATCCAGGAGTCGAAGGTGCTCACGGTGACGTCGGCGAGATGGACCTGCGGGTGCTCGCCGAGGATGTCGAACGTGCCGCCACCGGCATGGGCGTCGAGATCGAGGATGCCGACGGTCTTGACCTTCTTCAAAGCCTCGAGGGCCGCCAGCGCGAGACCGTTGAACTGGCAGAAGCCGTTGCCGGAATTACGACGGGCGTGATGCAGTCCGCTGGAGAGGCTGCCCGAGCGGCCGTTCTTCAAGGCCTCCTTCACGGCGTCGCGCATGCCGCCGGTCGAAGCGAGGATGCTGTCCAGCAGCGGCTGGGACCACGGGCCGACCTCCAGGAAGGCTCCTTTGTCCTCCAGGGTATGGCGGACATACTCGGCCTCATGGATGAGCTCGAGCTCCTGGCGCGTCGCCGGCTTCGGGGCTTCCAGCCAGACCTCCCCGGCCGTGCCGGACTCGATCAGCCCGGCGACCAGCTTCGATTTGCTGACGGTCTCCATCTTGCCGTCGACGGCATAGGTAGGGCTGTAGAATACGGTCAGAGGAGGGTTAGGCATACTTAGGTTATGCCAGCGGGAGGCCCCCGCGTCAAACGGCCGCCCTGTCATAGGTTGCGGGTTGGCTTCAGGCCTCGAGTGGCCCATCCTCTGACGATCGCCGACCATGCCCTTCGACCCCAAGATTCCACGAGAATTCGCTAATAAAATGGGGCGGGAGGCCATGCAGGTCATCGAGCTCGGGCTCTACGCCACGCCGACCAGCCGCCAGGTGGACATCGCCGCGGACATCGCCTCGGCCGTCGCACGCACCACGCACCTGCCGCCGGACCACCGGCACACCTTCCCGCGGACCGGCAAATTCGCCACGCTGATCGAGGTGATCGAAGAGACGTCGCTGTCGGCCGCGTTCCGCCATCACGACGCCGGCCTGCGCACGGTCGTCCTCAACTTCGCCTCGCCGACCGTGCCCGGCGGCGGCTTCCTGGCCGGCGAACGCGCGCAGGAGGAATACCACTGCCGGTCCTCCACCCTCTTCGCCTGCCAGGTCGGCGGACCGATGTACGCCTTCCATCAGCATCAGGCCAACGCGCTCCGCTCCGACGCGATGATCTACTCGCCCGACGTGCCGGTCTTCCGCGACGACGACCATCAGCTGCTCGAGGAACCCTTCAAGGTCGCGTTCCTCTCCGCCGCCGCCTGCGATGCCCGCGACGTGGCTCCGCTCGACCAGCCGAAGATCGCCGGCGCGATGGGCGCGCGCATCGTCAAGGTGCTCGCCGCCGCCCAGGCCAACGGCCACGACGCCCTGGTGCTCGGTGCCTGGGGTTGCGGCAACTTCGCCAACGACCCCGCCCTGATCGCCGACCTCTTCCGCCAGGCCCTGCAAGGCCCGTTCAAGGGGGCCTTTCACCGGGTGACTTTCGCGGTCATCGATAGCTCACCTGAACGCCGCTGTCTCAGCCAGTTCCAGCTGGCCCTCGGACAGAAGGCCTCGCCCCTCCATAATTGAGACGGCTCAGCCCTTGGCCTGCTTCACGAGCCGACGCAGGATGACGGCCGCCTCGGTCTGACCGCTCGGGAAGAAGAAGATGGCGTCGCCGCCGGTGTCCTTGTCGATGACAAGGGCGTTGGAGTAGGAGGTGACGTCCAGCACCTTGGAGAGCTTGAAGTTGAAGCTCTTACGGCTGCCGGAGAAGATGACGCGCTTGGCGGTGAAGAGGAGCGTCCCGGTGTCGACCTTGACGACCTGATCTTCGGTCTGTCGTTCGACGTCGTAGGAGCCCGAACGGTAACGGATCGGCCCCCAGATCTTGATACTGGTGCCTAGGCCGCCGTAGCTCCGGCGGACGGTGACGCGCTTGTTCTGGGCGAAGTCGACCTCACGGGTCCAGAAGCAGCCCTCCGCACCGACGTCGAGGTCGCACGGGACTTCGCGCAGGGGGGCGCGGTAGAGCGACCAGACCTGGCGGCCGGCCCGGAGACGATCCGTGAGCACGGGCAGCATGCTCGGCAGGTCGACGCCGAGCTGCCGGGCTTCCGCCAGTAGACCGTCCACGGCGCCGGGCTCCATGATTTCATCCCCATCGTCCTGCTGGGCGATGACGGCGGCGCGCTGGTCGAAGTAACGCGAGAGCACGGGCTTCTGGATCTCGGCGATCTTTTCCGCCGGCAGCGGGACGAGGCGCGTCAGCAGCGCAATCTCCCGGCCCTTCTCCTCGAGGGGGATGTCCCGCAGCAGGCAGGTCTGGAAACCGATGTTGAAGTAGCTCGCGAACGCGTCGGCATGCAGCTCGAGCGTCTCCTCGGAACTGAGGCCGAAAGTCCGGGCGAGGTTCGTGAGGTTGGCCTCCTCTTCCGGCGCGAAGTAACGGTCCGAGAGATACGCTTCGACGGCCTGACGATACCAGGCCTTGAGCTCCTTGCGGCAACGCTTGCGGACGACGTAGCCGACTTCGGCGTCGATCGCCGCCATGGTAGAGTCATCGACCAGACACTCCCGCGGAGCGGAAGCGAGCTTGTCCCAGAGACGGATGAGGCCGGCATGGGAGTCCTGTCGTCCGAGGATTCCGTCGATGAAGCCGGCTTCCTTCTCAAGGGGACGCGGGAACGGCAGCTGACGCACCGGTCCGGGTAGCTCCGCCAAAGTAGCCCAAGCCGCCATGCCGGGCAGCCAATAATGGTCCGTGGGAAGCAGCTGACCATCCGCCAGACGGCGACGGACCTCTTCGAGCAGATGAACGCCGATTTCCTTGCCGGCGCGGGCGATACGCAGGGACGGGTTGCTCATGGTTCAGCGGCTAATCACCGTAAGGACCGACTCGCCGACCTTGGCGCCGAGAAAATCATAGCCGGCGCCGGTGAAGTGGACGTCGAGCGGGGGCTGGAACTCCTTCAGACGCGGCGTCATGGCCGCAAACAGGTCGTCCGTCGGGATGCCGTGCTTCTTCATGACCTCGGCCGCGAGGGCGTTCTTCTCGACGATCGACTGGGCGGTCTGCTTCTGCGCCGGGTTATCCGGGATCGGCGTGGTGCTGGCCCAGATGAGCTTCGCGCCCGTCTTCTCGAGGCGGGTGACGATCTCTTCGAGACGCTTCACGTAGTCGGCCGCCGGGGTGCCACGGTCATGGATACCGAAGTTGAAGTGGATGACATCCCACTTCCCTTCGCCCAGCCAGACTTCGAGGTTCTTGAGGCCTGAAGCAGTGGGACCGCAGTTGGCCGGAGCGCGGTGGACATTGGCCTTACCAGCAAGCGCCTTGCGGGTGGGCTGGGTGTACCCACGGGAGACCGAGTCGCCGATGAGCAGCACGCGCGGAAGCTTGGGGTCATCCTTCACGAAATCCCAAGCGTTCGACTTACCCGCGATCTTGTCGCGCTTGTGCAAGGGGAGATAAAACCCGCCCAGCTGCGACTGAAGGACCTGCTCCCAGGCCTGCTCAGCGGGAGTGAGTGTAGCCACCCAAGCGGCATAACGCTCATCGACGACCTTGTCCTGCGCGGCTTTCTTCGCCGCGGCCTGCGCGGCGGCCTCCTTGGCGTTCGTAGGCTCGCCCTTCGGCGGCTCAGCGGCGAGCAAGTTGCAGGTCAGACAGAAGATCGCGAGGTAAGGCTTCATGGCGGGGCTGGTCCGATGCAATCAACCTTCCCCCGACCTTCAAGCCGTCACTGCCTCGGCCACCTGCCTTAGGAGACGACGGCGGGCCGCCAGGCTCCGCACCGCGGCCGCGGCGGAGCCGGCCTGCAAGGCGGCGACGCCGCCGGGCCCGTTGGCTCCGCTGACGAAATCCGCGTCCTCTTCGGCCCAGAGCGCCGCCATCGGTCCATCTACCTCCGGATGGAACTGCATGCCGACCGAGCGACCAAGGCGGAACATCTGTACCGGGCAGACCTTCGTCGAGGCAAGCAAGGTCGCGCCTTTGGGGAGCTCGCACGCGTCGCCGTGCCAGTGCAGCACCTCGATGCTCGCGGGCAGACCGCGCGTGATGGCGTCCGTGCCATAGAAATCCAGCCGCCCCCAGCCCACCTCGCGGACTGGGGAGCCCGAAGGGGACGACATCGGCGCCACCTTCGCCCCCGCCGCGTGCGCGAGCAGCTGCATACCCAGGCAGACTCCGAGATTCGGCCATCCTCTGGCGAGACGTTCGCGCAAGAGCGCGACCTCTGCGGCCAACCAAGGCATCGCCGGATCTCCCAAGTCCGCCACGCCCATCGGTCCGCCCATCAAGACCAAGATATCGTCAGCCCCTAGATCGGGTGGCATCGGTTCGCCGCGAAAGACCTCCCGTAACTCGACCCCGTAACCTGCCTCGGCGAGGACCTCGCCCAGCATACCCGGCCCTTCGTGCGGGACATGGGTGACACAGACGGCGCGCGGCATCTTGGCCACGGATGTTCAACCGCGAATCCGTCATGGCAAGCCGACGGCGCTTACGGCGTGTTTTTGCTGAGTTTCCGACAGTTGCTGTCAGCGAATCACGCCGCTCAGCGGGTGCTCCGACACCGCCTTCCAGGCGATGGACTGCAGAAGCCGGTTGAGCCTCTCGGCTTCCGGGAGTTTCGCCAACGGGCTGACGACCGGCAGGCCCGTCGGATTACGCCGATACATGACCGCGAAGTGACAATAGGCCGTCAGTGCCCGGATCTGTGGTCCGGGATGACCGAGCACATCGGTGAAGAGCTCGCTCTGGCGGCTCACGCCGGGAGCTTCGCCGGCGATGACCTTGGCGCGCAAGGCCAGCACCGCCTCGCCGCAAGGTACGACGGCGATACGTGCGCCGGGGATACGGCCGTTGAGCTCCTTCACATGCCCTTCGATCATCTGGAAATACGGCGCATGGATCGCACGTAATTGCTCGACGGTCTTACCGTCGCGATCGACCGACTTCGGCTTGGTCCGGCTCAGCCAGACGGCGGGGTCTTCGTAGGGCACCCAGTTCTGCTGCAACGTGAAACGCACGTCAGCCCGATGCTCCAGCCCCAGCTTGACGAAATTCTCGATCCCGTCGTCGGGCAGAAACGTCGGCGACATGGTGAAGAGGTCAGCACGACCAGCCGCCAGCACGGGCTTCGCCTTATTCCGCTCCGGAGGCAGATCCCAGTGCTGGATGACCTTGGAGCCGCCGATGGAAGATGTCGCGATCTGCTCATGGCCTTGAATCCCCGCGGCCTTGGCCATCTCGGCGACCAAGGGCGGCATCCACACGTGGAAGCTGTGGCCGGCGGAGAGGACCTTGAGGCCCGCGTTGGGCTCAGCGGCCGAAACCGTCATCGCCCATGCGGCGACGAGTAATAGGCCGAACCGCCGCGCGAGAGTCATGGATGGCGTGCTTACTTACTGGAACGGTAAGGACCCGCCGGCAGTCCGTCGGCGCCGGCGGAATAGACGCTCACTTCAGGGAAGTTAGCCCAGGCGTAGCGCACTTCCTTGGGGGCCTTGACGCCGGAGACGGTCACGGTCGCGCCGTCGGCCTTGGCCTGACCGAACGCCCACTTGTCATCAGCACCGAGCAAAGCGAAGCCCTTGCCGTCGTTCTTGAGGACCACGGGGCGGTCGTAAGTGAGCACGAAGGCATCGCCCTGGCGCTCGGCCTTCACCACACGCGGGGCTTCGCCGTCGGTGCGGGTCTTGTAGACGCGCTGGAGGGCGACGTAGGCGAGACGCTCGCCGACCGGGAGCTTGTCCTTCGGATGGATATCCTTCTCTTCGCCGAGATCGATATTCACCGACTGCATCGCACCAGGCACATTGTCGGCGATCCACTCCATGGATTCGCGGAGACGAGACCAAGAGGCGTCAATCTCCACGGCGAGATCAGGCTTACGAGCCTGGAAGCGAGGGAGCTGGACGATAATGAACGGGAATTCTTTGCCCCAGGCCTTGTGCCAGGACTTGATCATGGAACCGAGGACCCACTTATAGGCCTCCGGCTGGCCGGCGTTGGATTCGCCCTGATACCAGATCGTGCCGCGCACGGAGTAACCGACGAGCGGCGCGACCATGCCGTTCCAATTCATGTGGGGTCCGTTGGACCAGACCGGCGTGAGCTTGCCCGCATCCTGACGCAGCTTCGTGGAGACGGCCTTGTCCTTCTCACTCTTGAGGCGGGCCTGGATCTTCTCGAGATTAGCCGCGCGGGCCTTCATGCCCGCGGCTTCCTTGGCGTCGAAGTCCTTCGCATCAGGAACGTCGGCATACATGCCCTTCGGACCCCAGGCCTCGGCGCGCGTGCCGCCGATGGAAGTGTGGATCACGCCGACCGGCTGCTTGATATTGGCGCGCAGTTCGCGGGCGAAGAAAAGTCCGGTCGCGGTGAGGCCCTCGACGGTGTCAGGAGCGGCGAGCTTCCAAGAGCCCTGCACGTCATCAGCGGGCTCGGCCTTGGGCGTGCGGGCGACGGTGAAGACGCGCAGGCCAGCGTCGGCGGGGCGGGCCTTGGCGTCCGCGGCGGCGGAGGTGTTCTTGACGACCCAGTCCATGTTCGACTGTCCGGAACCGATCCAGACTTCGCCGACGATGACGTCATGGGCGGTGAAGACCTCTTCGCCCGAGCTCACGACGAGATCCTTGCCCTGCTCGGTCGGCTTAAGGCCGGCGAGGATCGCGCGCCACTTGCCATCGGCGCCGGCGGTGGCGGTCGCTTCGACGGAGCCGAGCTTGACGCTGACCTTAGAGCCCGGATGGGCCTTGCCGAAGACGGCGGCGTCGCCGGCCTGGAGGACGGCGTGGTCGGAGAACAGGGAGATGAGCTTCAACTCTCCGGCCGAAACGAGCGCGGAGCAGCAAAGCACGAGGAGTGCGAGGCGGGGTAGCATGGGAATAGGACAACCCAAAGCCCGTTAGGTTGCCAAGTCCTAAGGACGGCCCAAGATAGACGAAACTCCTCCCCCGCCCCGCTGTTATATCGATACCATGAAGCACCTCCCCCTGCTCATCCTCGCCGCCACGCTCGGCTTCGCCGCCGAAGAAGCCCCCCGCTCCCCGTTCCGTCCCGAAGGCCCCGGCCCGGAAGGTCGCCCTAACCCGCGCCTGCCTGTCCCACTCAGCCCGGACGAACAGAAGCGCCTGCATGAGGCCATGGAGAAGGCCAAGCAGGACCCTGCGGTGAAGGAAGCCCATGAACAGGCGGCCAAGGCCCAGCAGGCCGCCCAGGAGGCCCAGAAGAAGGCCCGTGAGCTCACCGACGAAGCCGCCCGCAAGGCCGACCCGTCCGTCGCCCCGATCCTGGAGAAAATCAAGAAGGCCATGGAGCGCCGACAGCCCGAGCAGCCTGACCGCCAGCCGCAGGTGCAGCCTCGCGGCGAGCAGCCGCGCCGTCCCGAAGGCCAGCCCAACCAGCCCGGCCGCGACCGTGGTCCCAATCAGCCGAACGGCGATCGCCCTCGCGGCGACGTCCGTGAGCCCGGTCCCGACCGTCCTGGCGTGATCCCCGGACTTTCTCCCGACGAACAGCGCCGCGTCCGCGAAGCGATGGCCAAGGCCAACGAAAACCCGGCCGTGCGCGCCGCCCGCGAAGCCGCCGCCGCGGCCCAGCGCAAGGCGATCGAGATCGCCGAGGACGTCGCCCGCCAGGCCGACCCTTCGATCGCTCCGCTCTTCGAGAAGATGCG
>JAUMEU010000175.1:0-7310 GCA_032120295.1 Opitutales bacterium
TGAGTTCGGCGAGTTCGGCGATGGTGAAGGAAGTCGTCATGGTCCTAAATGAAGCGCCCCTGACTGGCAGGGGCGCGGCAGAGTCTTACTTGGCGGCCGGCTTGTCGCCGGCGGCGGGGGCCGGCGCAGCCGGAGTAGCGGCGGGGGCCGGCGAAGCTGGGTCGACGGCGGGAGCGGCGGCCTTGTAGGCCGCGTTGAGTTCCTTGAGGACGTCCGGCGTGATGTCGAGGGAAGCGTCGACGAAGAAAGCCTGGCTCTTGCCGAGGACGAGCTGGAGACCTTTGGCCTTGGCGACCTTCTCGGCCTGCGCGCGGGCGTCGGCGAGGATCTGCTTGTTCATCTCACCCACGCGCTGCTGGATGGCGCCGCGGGCTTCGTTGACGAAGTTCTGGAGCTCGGCGCGGCGCTGTTGGAAGACGCCGTTCTTCTGCTGGAGCTCGGCTTCGACGGCCTTCTTGCCATTCTCGCTGAGCATCGGGTCCTGACCTCGCTTCTGGGCGGCGACGAGGTCGGCCTGGAGCTGCTCGACGACCTTGACGCGTTCGCCGACGGAAGCCTGGGCGGCGTCCTCGGACTTACGGATCTCCGCCTGCAGGTCCGCAGACTTAGCGTAGGTCTTGAAGATTTCCTGCTCGTCGATGAGGCCGACGTTGGGGGCGGCGGCGAAGACAGGGGCGGCGGCGAGGAGGAGGGCGAGGAACGACTTCATGGTAAGGTTTGAGAACAAGAAGCGATTGGGCAGGACCTTGGCAATCAAAAGACCGTCCCGAAGCTGAAGTTGAACTTCATCCCGCCATCGTTGACTTCGATATTGGTGCCCGGAACTTTTGTCATCTGCAGCGGAATACCGAAATCGAGGCGCATCACCGCGCCGCCCATCAGGATGCGCATGCCGATACCATAGTTAGAGTTGGATTCGGAAAGGCCGAAATCGGTTTCCGCCCGATTGACGATGCCATGGTCATAAAAAGCAGCGAAGCGGAGATTTTCGGCGGCCTTGATGGTATACTCTAGGCTGAAGTAGCCGTAAGTCAGACCCCCCATGGGCTCGTTGCCAAATGACGTGTCGTAAGTATCGTAACCGCCCACGTCGTTGAAGTTGAAGCCGCGCATATCGTAGGCGCCCCCGAGGTAGAAGCGCTCATAGAAAGGCAAGTTGCCGCCGGTACCCGTGAGGAGGCCGACCCGTCCAATGACGCCGAGCGTCTGCTCGGCCGTCGGCGAGAGCAGGAACCAGCGACCAGAGCGCAATTCCGTGCGCAGGAATTTGACATCTCCGCCCAGGCCGTTGCCGCCGATTTCCTCGCTGAAAGAAATCCGCGAGCCCCGGGTCGGGAAGTTGAATTCATCACGGGTGTCGTAGATGAGTGAGGCTGAGAGGGAGGAGATCATCCTCCCGCCGGAAGCCGCTTCCGCGGCCACTTCAGCCGGGGCCGTCGCCGTCACGTTATCGACGGAAACCTCACGGATATTATAACCGATCCGACCCTCGACGTTCCCAAAGACACGGCGGCGGGCATAGAGATTGATTCCTTGCGTGAGGACGGAGTAATCAGCCGAGGCGAAGCCCGCAAAACGGCGCTCAATGGAGTAACCGACCGCCAGGTCACGCTCCCAGAGAGCAGGCTCCTCAAAAGAGTGCTCAAAGGAGTTGGTGAGATTGCCCACGGAGATTCGGACGCGGAACTTCTGGCCGTCACCACGATACCAGCCCTCTGGGTTGGAGAAGTCGAAATTGGATTCGGCGTATTCCACGAAGCCCACGAGGCCCTCGACGGTACTGAAGCCGGCACCGAAGCTGACCTGGCCGGTCGGACCCTCCGTGACCGACACGCGCAGGTCGCTCTGGCCGGGGACGGACGTCGGCACGGAGGTCACGCGGACTTCCTGGAAGAACTGCGTGTTCCGCAAGCGCGCCTCGGAGACGCGGGTGCGGGCGAGGTCGAAGACTTCGCCGGGTCCCAGCGCCAGTTCGCGCGCGATGGCGGTGGAGCGGGTCTTCGTGTTGCCTTGGATCTCGATGGCACGGACGGTGTGGCGCTGCCCCTCCTCGATGATGAAACGGAGAGCGATGGCGCCGGTCGCCAGGTCCGGCTTGCGGACCGTCTCGACGCGGGCGTTGATGTAGCCCATCTGGCCGTAGTATTCCTTGAGCTTGTCGGCGGCGGCCTCGACGGCGGGCACGGCGAAGGCGTCGCCGGACTTCAGCTGATCGAACTCGACCGGATGCGCCCCCCGGCGGAGCGACGGCTCGGCCACGACCTTACGGAGCGCGCCGTCGGCGAACAGAGGGTCGGTGGCGCCGAGGCGGTTGCCTTCGATGGCCATGGCGCCGACGGTGTAGCGCCGTCCCTCGGTGAGTTTGAAGACGACGTCCAGCCATCCTTCGGAGCCGCTGACATCCTTGACGACGCAGATCTTCTGGGGGTCAGCGTCCTCGACTTGGACGTCCAGGTAGCCCTTGGAGCGGTAAAAATCGCGCAGCTTGCGGCAGTCGTCGCGGTATTGTTCCGGGTCGAGGCGGCCCGTGCCCATGAGCCATGACCACTTATACCAGCGATACTCGCTCGTGGAGAGACCGGCGCCTTCCGCGAGTTCGGAGCGCTCGAAGGATTTCGCGCCCTCGAAGCGGAAGGTGTCGATCCGGAGTTCGATGCCCTCGTCGACGACGACCGAGACCATCTTCCCGCCGGGGACGTCGCGGAGCTGGGAGGAGACGCGCGTGAACGGGCGCTTCTTCCGGAGCGCCTCCTGCAGCTTGATCTCAGAGCGCCGGAGTTGGGCCATGTCGAGAGGCTCCTCGAGGCGGAGGTCCTGGAGTTCCTCGCCGCCGAACCAGGAGGCATCGGGGCCGACGAGTCCGTCGCCACCGATATATTCGACCCCCTTGAGAATGGGCCGGGGTTCCACGGTGACGACGACGTCGACCAGGCCGGTCTGCGGGTCGAGGACCGGCTCCACCGAGGCCTGCGCGAAGCGACCGGTGGCGTAGAGAGAACGGACGGTGCTGGCGACGGCCTCCTTGGAGAAGGCCTCGCCTTCGCGCAGGGCGACGAAGCCGCGCACGAACTGCTCGGAAACCGCGGAGCCGGAAGCCTGGATACGGATGGTCCGGACCTTGGGGTCCTTCGGTCCGAGGGCGTTCTGGGCCCCGCCGACGAGCGGTGCTAGGGAGAGGGCGAAGCAGGCGGCGCGGAGCCAGCGGCGACGAAGGGAGGTCTTATTCATTATTGCGGTAGTCTCTAGCCGGCGTTTCGAAGCGTGTCAGCCCCGGATTGAAGAGCAAGTTGATGTCGGAGGTGGGTCCGTTACGATTCTTCGCCACGATCAGCTGGCGGGCGTAACAGCCGTCCTGCCCGGCCTGCTCCGCCTCCGCCTCGGCGGCCTTACCCTGGCTGACGGGGGGTTTGGAGATGAGCATGACGATATCGGCGTCCTGCTCGATGGAGCCTGACTCGCGGAGGTCGGACATGCGGGGCTGGCGGGCCTCGTCCTCGGACTTTCGGTTCAACTGGGCCAAGGCGATGATGGGGATTTTGAACTCCTTGGCCATGGCCTTGATGCTGCGGGAGACCTCGGCGATCTGTTGTTCGCGGGGCAGGCCCGAATCCAGGCCGTTGATCAGCTGGATGTAATCGATGACGACCATATCGAGGGGGGTCCGGGCATGCACGCGCCGGCACTTCGCCCGGATCTCGAGGATGTTCTGCCCGCCGTTGTCGTCGACCACCAAGGGGAGCCCCTTGTACTCGTTGGCGGCCTGGACGAGGTCGACCTGCATGCGTTCGTCCGGATGGGCGGTGCGCAGTTTCTGCATGTTCACGCGGGCGCGGGAGCAGAGCAGGCGCAGGGCCAGTTCACGCGCGGGCATTTCCAGCGAGAATAGCAGGACGTTGGAAGGCTTCCGATCTTCCTTGGGCTTCGGGAAAAGCGCCGCCTCGATGAAGTTGAGGGCGATGGAGGTCTTGCCCATCCCCGGACGCGCCGCCACGACCACCATCTGGCCGGGCTGAAAGCCGAACGTCATGGCATCCAGGTCGGGGAAGCCCGTCGGCACGCCTTGGACCGAATTACGGTCGCGAATAATACGCTGCACCAGCTCCATCGCCTCAGCGATAGGACCATCAATGGTCTGAGCCGACTCCGAGATGCGGTCTTCGCTGATGCGGAAGAAGGACTGCTCGACCTCTTCCAGGAGCCGCTCGATGCCTTCGGCGTGCGTATGGGCTTTCTCCACGGTGGTGACCGCCGTCGAAATCAGCTGCCGGAGGAAATGTTTTTCGCGGATGATGGCCAGCCAGTGCGGCGCGTGGGCGCTGGAAGAAATGAGCCCCGTGAGTTCGTTGACGTACGTCGCGCCCCCGGCGGACTCCAGCCTGCCTTCGCGGCGCAGCTGCTCGGTGAGCGTGATCTCATCGATACCGGTGCTCGCTTGGTTGAGCTGGACGGCGACGGCGTAGATATCCTGGTGCTTCGGATCGAAGAAGTAGTCGGCGGTCACGCGCTGCTCGAGGCAGCGCTGCAGCGTATCACCGCCGTCGATCACGATGCTCGCGATCAGCCCGCGCTCGGCGTCGAGGTTGTGAGGCGGCACACGGTCGCCGTAATTGGGAGCGGCGTCGCGGCGCTGGCGCTGGGATCGGTCGGCCATGGGTGAGAACGGGAGTGTGCGGAGGGAGGCGAAGGTGGACAGCGTCAAACGGCCGAGGCATTCACGCCTTGTTCACGGCCTATTCACAGGCGCGGGGACCCCGGAAAAGCAAAAGGCGCGAAGCGGTTGCTTCGCGCCTTTCCGGGGAGCCGGGTCCGCTTACTCGGACTTGGCGGCCTTGTCTTTGCGCGGCTTGCGGGCCTTCTTGTCGTCGCGATACTGACGCTCTTCGGCCTCCGGAGCCTCTTCGACCGCGACTTCGATCGGATTCTCCGAGACGACCTCAAACTCCTGCTCGACCATGACGGTGCCGTGCAGGCGGATGCTGGTCACGTGCTTGCCAAGGACCTTGACGGGGCCTTGACCGAGGTGGATGCGCTTGCGCTCGATTTCGATGCCATGCTCGGCGAGCTTGGACGAGATTTCTGCCGTGCTGATCGCGCCGAACATCTTGCCTCCTTCACCGGTCTTGACAGCGAAGACGAGCTTGATGGCGGCCAACTGGGCGGCGGTCGCGTTGGCGGTGTCGAGATCGCGGGCTTCACGGGCTTCGCGGGCCTTCTTCAGGGCCTCGACGTACTTCGTGTTGGAGCGATTAACGGGGAGCGCGATGCCCTGCGGGAGCAGGTAATTGCGAGCGAAGCCCGCGCGGACGCGGACCTGTTCGCCTTCGGCGCCTAGGCCGTCGACGGGCTTGATGAGGAGGACTTCGGTGAATGCCATGATCTTGCTTGGGTTATAAGGGTGGAGAGGAAATGATTTAGAACGGGACGTCGTCGCCGCCGCCCTGGTCGCCAGAAGGGGCCGGGGCGTCGTTGCCACCGCGGGAGCGGGGGGCGGAACCGCCCTCTTCGCCGCCCTGGGACTTGCCGCCGATGAAGGTGAAGTTCTCGAGGACGACGCCGAGGCGCGAACGCTTCTCGCCGGTCTTCTTGTCTTCCCACTGGTCGAGCTTGAGGCGGCCTTCCACGAGGATGCCGGAGCCCTTGCCGCAGTACTTGGCGATGATTTCGGCCTGCTTGCCGTAGCTCTCGATGTCGACGTAGGTGACTTCCTCGCGCTTCTCGCCTTCCTTGGTGGTGTAGGCGCGGTTGACGGCGAGGGAGAACTTCGTGAGGGCCTGACCGGACGGGAGGGCGCGGGCCTCGGGGTCGCGGGTCATGTTGCCCGCAAGGATCACGCGGTTGAAGGAAGAGGCCACGGCGAGGCGGGGTCGGAGATTATTTGGTCACCTGCACGAGCAGGCGGTTGACGGTGCGATCGAGACGGAGCTTCTCGCGGAAGGCCGTCGGGGCGCTGACCGGGCCTTCGAAGTGGAACTGGACGTAGAGGCCCGAAGGGAACTTGCGGTCGACGACGCGCGAGAACTCTTTCTGGCCGAGGTTTTCGACCTCGCTGACCTTGCAGTCGATGGACTTCAGGATGTCCTTAAGCTTGTCGATGACGGTCTCAGGCGCATCCGTCGAGCCGCGGAGGTCGAGGATGAGGCTGGCGCGGTAGGCGCGACGGATCGTGGCGGTGGTCATGGTGATGGTGATTTTCGGTTGATGAGGTTTTGGGCGGCCGGGAGGCCTTGGGAAAGGAGGGTTTCGAGATTGCGGATGAAGTCGGGGATGCGCTGGGTCAGGAGGGCGAGGTCGGCGTCGGGGAAACGTCCGAGGACGTGGTCGGCGAGATCCTGTCCAGGGTGCTTTTTCGGTCCGATGCCCAGACGGGCGCGGACGAATTGTTCGCCGAGGTGGCGGATGCAGCTGGCGACGCCGTTGTGGCCGGCGGCGGAACCTCCCAGGGAGAGGCGGAGCTGACCGGGCTCGAAGGCGATGTCATCGTGGAGGACGACGAGCTCAGGGAGCTCGATCCGGTGGAACCGGAGGAAGGCCGCGAGAGGCGAACCGCTGTCGTTCATGAAGGTGAGCGGCTTGATCAGGTGGACGGAGGAGCCTCCGAACGTGATTTTTGCGACCGTAGCCGAAAAACGGCTCTCTTCCTTCCACGCCGCGCCAGCTTGGGCGGCGAGCGCTTCGATGACGATCCAGCCCGCGTTGTGGCGGGTGGCGGCATATTCTCGGCCTGGATTGCCGAGGGCGGCGATGACCGAGAATGGCATTTGACTTCAAAGAACAGGTGCCGGGGACGCCCGGCGCGGAAATTACTTCTTGGCGGCCGGTGCGGCGGCCGGTGCGGCGCCAACGGCGGGAGCAGCGGCGGCGGCGCCTTCGGCCGGAGCGGCGCCAACGGCGGCCGTCGGAGCGACTTCGGCGGCGGCTTCTTCTGCGGCCATCTCGGAGCAGACGATGACGACGCGCTTGGGGTCGCCCGGGAAAGTGATACCAGCCGGGGCCTTGACCTCCCCGACGTGGATGGACTCGTTGACCTTCAGTTCGGTGACGTCGATTTCGATGAACTCAGGGAGATCCTTGGGGAGACAGCGGACGTTGATGGTCTGGGAGACGATGGCGAGGGTGCCGCCTTCGGTCTTGACGCCGTGGGCTTCGCCGACGGCGCGCACCGGGATGGCCGCGGTCATCGGGGCGTTCGGGTCGATCTCCATGATGTCGATATGCAGGAACTTCTGGGTGATCGGGTGACGCTGGAACTCCTTGATGAGGGAGAGCATCTTCTTGCCGTCGACATCGAGGCTGATGAGGGAGGCGGCGTT
>JAUMEU010000176.1:0-5233 GCA_032120295.1 Opitutales bacterium
GTCCCGACCTAGGTGTATTTTCTATCAGGGACAGGGGCACGGACAGGGACGGTTCCGATGCTGAGGGGCAGACGCCGGGACAGTCACAGTAGATTCCGTCACTGCGCCCGTCCCTCTCCCTAGGTATCGAAACCTGTCCGTGCCCCTGTCCCTGCGTCTGTTATCGTCTCAAGGTAGGGCTGACCACCCTTGGTCAGCCGCGGTTGAGCGAGGGCGCTCAACCCTACCCGAGGCAGCTATGTCGTGACGCGGTCCCGACCCTACCCAAGACAAAGCCGCAGCATCCTATCCGGTTTCCGGTCTCCCTTTGAGCGAACGATTGTCTCCTAACACAACTAGGGCAGCACGCGGTGCTGCCCCTACCAATATTACCTAGCCCTGTCCCTGGCCCTAGCTCTGGCCCTCCGCAGGCTTCAGCCCGCGGTCGGATAATCCGTATATCCCTTCGGGCCGGAGGCGTAGAAGGTGCTTTCGTCGGGGGTATTGAGCGGGAGGTTTTCCTGCAGGCGACGCGGGAGATCGGGATTGGAAAGGAACGGTACACCGTACGCGATCGCATCGGCCCAGCCTTCGGAGATGGCTTGCTCGGCCTGCGCGCGATCGAAACCACCGGCGGTGATGAGCACGCCCTTGAAATCATTACGCAGTTCCTTGGGGCCGACGCCGGTCGTCGCGCCGTGCGCGATGTCCTGGGCGGTGACGCGCGTGACGTGGGCGTAGGCGAGTTCGAGTTTGGAGAGCTCGCGCAGGACGTAGCCGAAGGTCTCGGTCGGATTGGCGTCGGACATGTCATTGAACACGCCACCGGGCGAGAGGCGGATGCCCACGCGGTCCGAACCCCAGATGGAAATGCAAGCATTGGCGACCTCGAGGGTCAGGCGGGCGCGGGCGGCGAGGGAATAACCATAGCCATCGGTGCGGGTGTTGGTGCCGCTGCGGAGAAACTGATCAAGGAGGTAACCGTTGGCGTTGTGGATCTCGACGCCATCGAAGCCGGCTGCCTTGGCTAGGCGGGCGCCGCGGACGTATTCGGCGACGATGCCGGGGACCTCTTCAATCTTCAGGGCGCGGGGCGTGACATAGTCGGCCATCTCCTTGCCGGTCCAGACCTGGCCCTTGGGCTTGATGGCGGACGGGGCGACGGGCAGTTCGCCGTTCGGCTGGTAGTCCGGGTGCGAGATGCGTCCGACGTGCCAGAGCTGCAGGAAGATGCGGCCGCCCTTGGCGTGCACGGCGGACGTGACCTTCTTCCAGCCAGCGACCTGTTCGTCGGTATAGATGCCCGGGGTGTTCGGGTAGCCATGGCCGCGGGGCGAGACCGTCGTGGCCTCGGCGATGATCAGGCCCGCGCCGGCGCGTTGGGCGTAGTATTCCGCCATCAGGTCCGTCGGGACGTTGGCGCCTTCGGCGCGGCAACGGGTCAGCGGAGCCATCAGGATGCGGTTCGGCAGCGTCAGAGCACCGACTTTGAGAGGAGTGAAAAGGGAGGACATTGGCTACGAGGGCTAGGGCTAGGGGCAGGGTTAGGGCTAGGGGTGGGAAAGGCAAGGAGGTGAAGACGGTGCTAGCGGTTGGCGGTTGGGAAGAGACAGGGAGAGGCAAGAGGGAGGACTGCGTGGAGGACTGAGTAGAGGTCTGCGTGGAGGGCTGAGTAGAGGGCTGAATGGAATAGGCCCGCCACCTGCCACCCGGGGCTGCCACCCGCCACCTGAAATGGAACGAGGACTGAATCGATGACAGAGACATCCTCAGGTGACGGGTGACGGCCATCAGGGCATCAGCCATTCAGGGCTCGGCATTCCAGCCATCGGCAGCCGGGAGCCGGAGGCCGGCAGCTGAAACCCGAACGGCCGAAACCTGGAGGGCAGACTCCCGTGGCTGTCACCCGTCACCCGAAAATGCATGCCCCCGCCAATCCTCCGGTCTCCGGTTTCCCTTTGAGTTGATAGTCTCTGCCTCGGGTAGGGTTGAGCGCCCTCGCTCAACCGCGGCTGACCAAGGGTGGTCAGCCCTACCTCGAAACAAGAACAGAGGCAGGGACAGGGGCACGGACAGGTTTCGATACCTAGGGAGAGGGACGGGCGCAGTGACGGCATCTACTGCGACTGTCCCGGCGTCTCCCCCTCAGCATCGGAACCGTCCCTGTCCGTGCCCCTGTCCCTGATAGAAAATCCAGCTAGGTCGGCACGCGGTCCCGACCCTACCTAGATCCAGCTCGCGCGAGACACCGGTTCGATTCCATTTCACAAAGCATCAATTAGGCAGGGCAAAGGTGATCCAACCGCCAACCGTTAACCGCTAACCGCCATCACCTATCTCGCCCCTGGCTTCGGCCCATTAATCTTCCCTCCCCAGCATCCCGCCCTTACAAACGCCCTAAGCCCTCCCGCGGCGTCCGCCATGTCCGTCCCCCCTCCCCTTCCCCTGACCCGTTCCGCCCAACCGACGTACATCATCGGCCACAAGAATCCGGACGCCGACGCCATCTGCTCCGCCCTCGCCTACGCCGCCTTCAAGGAAGCTTCCGGTCAGACTGGCTTCAAGCCCGCCCGCTGCGGCAATTCCAACGCCCGCATCGACGCGATCCTCGGCCGCTTCGGCGCCGCGCTCCCCGAGTTCGTGGGCGACGTCATCCCGCGCATCGAAGACATCATGCACCGCGACCCCTACAAGGTCAGCGTGGATGATACCTGCGCCCGGGCGCTCGAGCTCCTCGACCTGCATGACGTGCGCGCCCTGCCCGTGGTCGGCCGCGACGGACGCCTCGAAGGCTACGTCTCGATCTTCAGCCTCGGCGACTACTTCATCCCGAAGCCCAAGCGCGCCACCTCGATGCGCAAGGTGACCAGTTCCATCAACGCCATCATCCGTTCGATCGGCGGCACCGAAGTCATCGCCTACGACGCCGCCACCGTCGACGACCTCTACGTGCGCGTCGCCGCCATGGAGCTCGATTCCTTCGGCAAGTCCGCCACCGTCGAAGGCATCCCGACGAACAAGAGCGTCATCGTCGTCGGCGACCGGGCCGACGTCCACCTGCGCGCCATCGAGATGGGCGTGCGCATCATCATCGTCACCGGCGGCCACCGCATGAAGCCCGAAATCCTCGAGCGCGCCAAGGCCGCCAAGGTCTCCGTCGCCTACGCCGACACCGACAGCGCCACCACGGCTTGGGCCGTCCGGGCCTCGACCCTCGTGGGCGGACTCGTCCAACGCGACGCCTTCAGCTTCAAGCCGCAGGAAAAACTCTCCGTGGCCCGCCGACGCATCGTCCAGAACCCCGCGCTGATCTGTAATGTCCTCGACGAAGACGGCCACTTGGTCGGCGTGTTCACGAAGTCCGACATCATCAACCCCCCGCGGGCGAAGCTCGTCCTCATGGACCACAACGAGCTCTCCCAGGCCGTCGACGGAGCGGCGGAAGTCGAGATCACCGAGGTCGTCGACCACCACCGCCTGGGCAATGCGCCCACGCATCAGCCCATCCTCTTCATCAACCGGCCGCTCGGCTCGACCTGCTCCATCGTCGCGGACATGTTCCGCACCGCCGGCCTGCGGCCCACGCCGCAGATCGCGGGCCTGATGATGTGCGGCATCATCTCCGACACGCTCCTCCTCCAAAGCCCGACGACCACGCCCCTCGACGCGGATCTGCTGCAGTGGCTGGCGAAGTTGGCCGATGCCGACCCGCGCGGGCTGGCGGACATGATCTTCAACGCCGGCTCCGTGCTCGCCACCTTGAGCCCCGCCGCCGCCGTGCGCGCGGACTGCAAGCAATACCGCGAAGGCGAACGCCGCTTCTCGGTCTCGCAGGTCGAGGAACTGGGCTTCACCAATTTCTGGAAGTGCGAAGACGCCCTCCTCGAAGCCCTTGAGAAATATCGCGTCGAGAACGGCCTCAACTTCTCCTGCCTCCTCGTGACCGACATCGACACCCAGAGCTCGCTCTTCCTGATCCGCGGCGATGCCGAGGTCGTACAGGCCATCACTTACCCGCAGAAACGCCCGCCGGACATCTTCGACCTGCCCGGCATCGTCAGCCGCAAGAAGCAGCTCATGCCCTACCTGGGCAGCCTGCTCGGAGGCACGAACGAAAGCGCATGAGCGCCGAAGAAGTCCTCCTCAAGTTCCTCGCTCGGCCCGGCTACAAGCCGATGCGCCTCGAAGCCATCGTGCAGGCCCTCGGCGGCACGCGCGAAGACCTGCGTCGCCTCAGCAAGACGATCCCGCGCCTGATCAAAGCGGGCGCCGTCGTCACGGTCAAAGGCCACCAGCTGGCCCTGCCCTTCCCCGGCCAGGGCGGCGGCGTCCGCAAGCCCGACGCCGAACTCCTCGAAGGCACCATCCTCTTCCGGCCGAGCGGCTCGGCGCGCGTGGTCTTCGACGCCGTCCCCGGCTCGCCGCCCCGCGAACAGCTGCACGTCGACGCCGACGACACGCACGTCGCACTCCACGGCGACCGCGTGCTGGTCAAGCTCAACGCCAACCGCCGCGAGCGCAACGGCGACGACTGGGGGACGGGCTCGGTCGTGCGCATCGTCAAGCGCGCTCTCACCCAGCTCACCGGCACCATCGGCAACAATCGCCTGCAATGGTTCGTCGTCCCCGACGATCCCCGCATCTCGCGCGAGATCATCGTCCGCGATCCCGCCCGCGCCGGCCTGACGCCCGCGCCGAAGCCCGGTGACAAGGTCGTCGTGCGCCTCGACGCGTGGGAACGCCGCAACCTCAGCCCCACGGGCACGGTCACCGAAGTCCTCGGCGTCACGCACACGCCGATGGCCGAATACCTCGCCATCCTGCGCCGCTACGGCCTCCGCCCGGAATTCCCGCCCGCCGTCGCCGCCGAAGCCAACGCCTTCGGCAAGGTCGTCACCAAGGCCGACTACGTCGGCCGCGAGGACTTCCGCGCGATCCCGACGATCACCATCGACCCGGATGACGCCAAGGACTTCGACGACGCCCTGTCCGTGCAACGCATGCCGAACGGCAACGTCCGCGTGGGAATCCACATCGCCGACGTGTCTTCCTACGTGAAGACCGGCTCGCCCCTCGACGTCGAGGCCCGCGAACGCGGTAATTCCACCTACCTCGTCGGTACGGTCATCCCGATGCTCCCGCACGCGCTCTCGAGCGGCCTGTGCTCGCTCGTCGAGGCCGAGGACCGCCTGGTGAAGACGGTGATCTGCGAGTTCACGCCGGACGCCCGGCTCGTGAAGACCGAGTTCGCCAA
>JAUMEU010000177.1:0-2639 GCA_032120295.1 Opitutales bacterium
CCTCCCCTTCTTCGGTGACGCGGCTGAAAAGCTCGCCGTCGGCGCCTCCATCCCGGACGTCACCTGCAATGACCAGGACGGCAACGCCGTCTCCCTCGCCAAGGAAGGCGCCAAGGGCTATCTGCTCGTCTACTTCTACCCGAAGGCCAAGACCGGTGGCTGCACCAAGCAGGGTTGCTCGCTGCGCGACAACTGGGCCGAGCTCCAGAAGGCCGGCGTGAACGTCCTCGGCGTCAGCACCGACGACGAGAAGCTCCAGAAGGAATTCAAGGAAGAGCAGAAATTCCCCTTCCGCCTCCTCGCCGACAAGGAGAAGAAGGCCGTCACCGAGGCCTTCGGGGTGAAGAACATGATCGGCATGGCCGGTCGCAGCGCCTTCCTCTTCAAGGACGGCAAGTGCGTCTATGCCGACCACAAGGGTCACACCGGCGACCAGGCCCAGGTGATCCTCGCCTTCCTCGCCGGTGCGAAGAAGTAAGTCCTGCCATCACCCACCAACAGAAAGGCCGCCTCGATCGAGGCGGCCTTTTTTGCGTCCTGACGCGGACCTCAGTGGCCCTTGATCGGGAAGAGGTCGGTCACGCTGTTGTTGCCGTGGATGCGACGGATCGCGTCGGACAGCAGCGGAGCGATGGAAAGCACCGTGATCGGCAGATCCTTCGGCCAGTCGGCCGGGACGGAGTTGGTCGTGATGACCTCGTCGATGACGCCGCGGCGGAGGCGCTCGAAGGCGAGCTCCTGGATCATGCAGTGGGAGACCACGGCGCGCACGGAGCGGGCACCGTTCTTCTTGAGCAGTTCGGCGGCGGCCACGAGCGTGCCTGCGGTCTCCGTCATGTCGTCGACCAGGATGATGTCGCGTCCGTCGACTTCGCCGACGAGGCTGGTGGCCTGGACGGTGGTCGCGCTCGTACGGCGCTTAGCCACGAAGCCGTACGGCAGATTAAGCATGTCGGCCACGGCCGAGGCGTATTTCAGGCCGCCCACGTCGGGCGAGAAGACCGTGGCATCCTTGAGCCAGGGCTTGTCCTTGATGTGCTTGTAGAAGACCGGCGAGGCGTAGAGATGGTCGACCGGGATGTCGAAGAAGCCCTGGATCTGCTGGGCGTGCAGGTCGACCGTCAGCACGCGGTTGGCGCCGGCGGCGGTGAGCAGGTTGGCGACGAGCTTGGCCGTGATCGGCACGCGGGGCTTGTCCTTACGATCCTGACGGGCGTAACCGAAGAACGGGATCACGGCCGTGATGCGCGCGGCGGAAGCACGGCGGAGGGCGTCGATCATGATCAGCAGCTCCATGATGCGGTCATTGGCCGGCGCGCAGGTCGGCTGGATCACGTAGACGTCGCAGCCGCGGATATTCTCGTTGATCTGCACGAACGTCTCGCCGTCGGGAAAACGGTTGACGGTCGCGGTGCCGAGAGGGACGCCCAGATGTTCGCAGATTTCCTTGGCCAGCGCCGGGTTGGCGTTGCCGGTGAAAATCTTCATCTCAGGGAGGCTCATGTCGGTTAGCGTCTAGCAGAGTCCAAGGAGGCGGCCAGCGAATCAA
Organism: Opitutales bacterium; assembly: GCA_032120295.1. Classification (GTDB taxonomy): domain Bacteria; phylum Verrucomicrobiota; class Verrucomicrobiia; order Opitutales; family UBA953; genus UBA953. Next base: position 1,550 of record JAUMEU010000177.1, read on the forward strand.
CCTTTTTGAACAAATCGGGCAGACGTCGCGAAAGCACGACCAGGCGACGCTCCAGGCCGAAGGGTACGGCGGGCGTGCCGTTCATGAAGCCGTCGGCGGGCACATCCTCGAAGAGGCCCGTCTGGGCGCCGAGCTTGACGCGATCGCCGAGGGTCAGGTGGCCGGCCACGCCGGACTGACCGCCCAAGACGCAATGGTCGCCGAGGGTCGTGCTGCCAGCGATGCCGACCTGCGCGGTGATGAGGCACTGGCGGCCGATGCGCACGTTGTGGGCGATCTGGACGAGATTATCGATCTTGGTGCCCCGCCCGACCACCGTCTGGCTGAAGCGGGCGCGGTCGAGGGTCGAGTTGGCGCCGACCTCGACGTCATCTTCGAGGACCACGTTGCCGATCTGCGGGATACGCTGGATCTCGCCGTTGACGGGCTCGTAGCCGAAGCCGTCGGAACCGATGACGGCGCCGGACTGGATGCGGCAGCGGGCGCCCAGGACGCAATAGTCGCCGACGACGACGCCGGGCTTGAGCCAGCAATCGGGTCCGATGGACGCGCGGGCACCGACGTAGCAGCGGGCTTCGAGGACTACGCCAGCCGCGACAATCGCGCCTTCGCCGATGACGCAGAGCGGGCCGACATGGGCCGAAGCGTCGACCCGGGCGGTGGCCGCGACGACGGCGGAGGCATGCACGCCGGCCGGAGGACGCGGCCAGAGTCGGGCCTCGAGCACCCCACAGAGCAGCGCGAGCGCATAGGAAGGATTATCGACGCGGAGGAAAGCCTGGCCGGCGGCCGGCTTGCCCGCGAAAGCGACGGGCACGAGAATCGCGCCGGCGCGCGAGGCGGCCACGGCGTCGGCGTACTTGGAGTTACCGAGGAAAGACAGATCGGCGACGGTCGCTTCGGCCAAGGCGGCGACGCCCGTGATCGGGCCTACGCAGGCACCCTCGACGGCTTCGGCCCCGGTGAGTTCGGCGAGTTCGGCGATGGTGAAGGAAGTCGTCATGGTCCTAAATGAAGCGCCCCTGACTGGCAGGGGCGCGGCAGAGTCTTACTTGGCGGCCGGCTTGTCGCCGGCGGCGGGGGCCGGCGC
>JAUMEU010000178.1:0-6901 GCA_032120295.1 Opitutales bacterium
GTCGGGCGTCACCTTGACGACCGGGGGCTTCGGGACGATCAGCGGCGGCAGGGTCTGGGCTGAGGCCGCGGTGAGGCCGGCGAGGAGCAGGGGGATGAGCAGGCGTGATTTGTCCACGGGGGCGGGGAGTCGTCACGATGTCGTCCTCGCCGACGGCAGGCAACTGGATTGGCTTAGGGTGAATATGAGAGTATTGAGTATGGAGTATCGAGTATCGGGGTGGTGAATGTCTTGAGGTAGGGGCAGTGCCGCGTGCTGCCCTAGGTGCCTTGGGTCGGGTTGAGCGGCCGCTCAACCGGTAGGGCGGCGATGGCCATCGCCGCCGTTCGAGACCGCGGCCGGGGACTCTTCGGCTCTTAGCCGGTTGCGATGACTTCGTCTGGGCGCAGCCGAACGGACGTGATGGTAATCACGTCCCTACCTCACTCAATTCCCGGGTGGCGGGTGGCAGCCCCAGGTGGCAGGTGGCGGGCCATAATCACCCCGATACTCGATACCCTGACTCAGCCCTACCCAAACAACCCCGCCACGCTCTCCGCCAGCCCGCCTGGGCGGGAACGGCTTAGCCACACGCCCACATATTCTTTCTTAAGTGCCGCCTGTTCTTCCGCCGAGACGGGCTGGCCGGCCGCGCGCTTCAGGCCGGCGCCGGCGAGGCGCGCGCCGAGCGAGAGCTCCGCGCGCACGGTCGCGTCGGCGATCTGGGCGATCAAGGCTTCGGCGGCGGCGAGGTGCGCCTGCGAGGCAGCAATCTCCGCCGGCGTGACGCCTTCGGTGAACTTCGCGAGCGCGTCGGGCTTGGCGGTGAGAAAATCCCAAGTGAGGCTCTTGTTGCGGTTCGCCTTGGCGATCTGTCCGTCGAGCGTGCCGAGTTGATGCAGCGCCTTGGCGACGGCTTGTCCGTCGGCGTCGCTCAGTCCGCCGAGGATCGCGCAGCCCGCGGCGAAGTCGGTCTTGGCGTTGGCCGCGAAGCCCCACGCCTGCGCGAGTCCCGCGGCCATCGGCAGCCACGACGTTGGCCAAGGCTGGTGGTGGCCGTTGTCGCCCCAAGTGGTGAGCAGGATGCCGCGCGCTTCGTGGCGCACCGCGGCCCCGACGGCTTCCGCTTGGTTGGTCAACGCGTTATCGAGTCGGCCGGTGAAGCTCTGCCACGCGCTCGTGCCCGGTGCGACGAGGTAGTGGCGACCGAGTTCGCGGAGCCGTCCGCACTGTTCCTTGAAAGGATGGCCGGCGTCGTAGCCCCACACGACCGGCACGGCGTCGGCCGGCGCGTCCTGCGCGAGCCCGAGGTCCTCGAGCAGGATGTCGCCCCAGAACTGCGGCGTGCGACCCCGGGCCGTGGCCAGCGCGCACAGCTTCTTGAGATGATCGAGGTAGACGCGATGCTTCCCATGTTCGGCGACGGCCTGCTGGCTGAAGCCTTGGCCGAGTTCCCACGGTTCGTCGCCGCCGATGTTCACCTGGCGGCTGCGGAAGTTCGGCAGGTAGTCGTCGAGCAGACCCGCCACGAAATCGAGCGAGCCTTGGTCGGGGCGCAGCGTGCCGGGGAATTCCTTGAACTGGCCGGTCAGCGGATGGATCCAGCCTTCGGGGCATTCGGCCATCGCGCGGTAACGCGGGTGACGCAGCCAGCGCTCCATATGTCCGAACGTGTTGAGATTCGGCACGAGCTCGATGCCGAGAGCGGCGCAGGCGTCGTCGAGCTCGCGGATCTCCGCCGGCGTGAGCGGCGAGGCGTCGCGCCACGCGTCTTCGTGACCCGGGAAGGCGAAGGTGTGTTCGACGTAGAGTTGGAGTTGATTGACGCGGAGTTGCCCGAGGGCGCGAATGAGCGCGAGGAGTTCCGCCTGCGTAGGCACGCGCGTACGCGAGACGTCGAACATGAAGCCACGGACGGGCAGGTCCGGCGAATCGGTGATCTCGAGGTGCGGGAGTTCGCCGGGGTAGTGCGCGGCGATCTGACGGAGCGTCTGGGCGCCATACAACACGCCGTGCGCATCGCCCGCGCTGAGACGCACGCCGCTCGCGAGGATTTCGATATGATAGCCCTCGGCCCCGCGCTCGGGCTTGTGGATGATCCGGCAGGCTCCCTCGGCGCCGTCGGTCAAGGCCGCCCGGGCTTCGGCCATGTTCGTCGGGAGCCCGGCGAGGAAGGCGGCCGTCGGGTGGGGGAGGGGAGGTACCTTGAGCCAGCCCCCGCGCAGGGTGAGTTCCCGCGGGCGGGGGAAGAGCGTGAGCGCCGGAAGGGCCATGGTCCGAGGGTTAGCCCCCGCGGGCCGACGGGCAAGACGCTAAGATGGGACCGAACGACGCTTCCCGCTTGGAACAAACGGCGGACCTCCTACATCTTACCGCCATACCCCGCACACCCATGGCACGCTCATCCCTTGGACTCTTCCTCATCGCCGCGGCCGCTCAGGCCGTGCCGGAAGGGTTCGTCATCCGCGAGTTCCTCGGCAACGCCCAGGTGCCCGAGATCTACCCGACCGCCGTGGCGGCCGCCGCCAACGGCGACCTCTACGTCTCTTCGGATAAGAACGGCTCCCTCGGTCATATCCCGGGCATGGGTCGCATCCTAATCGCCCGCGACACCAAGGGCGCCGGCGTCGCCGACCAAGTCATCGAATACACCAAGGTCGAGAGCCCCCGTGGCGGCCACTTCGTCGGCGGCGTCTTCTACCTCGTCCACCCGCCGTTCCTCTCCAAGTTCCAGGACAAGAACGGCGACGGCAAGGCCGACTATGACACCGAGCGCACGCTCCTCGTCGACGGGCTCGGCGGCGGGATCGAGCACCCGCGCGGCGCCGACCACACCACCAACGGCACGCGCATGGGCATCGACGGCTGGCTCTACATCGCCGTCGGCGATTTCGGCGCCGGCCTCCTGCGCGACAACGACGGCGCCATCGGTCTCGGCGACAAGAAGCGCGTGACCCTCTACGGCGGCGGCGTCATGCGCGTGCGCCCGGACGGCACCGAGCTCGAGAACTACACCGTGATGACCCGCAACATCTGCGACGTCGCGATCTCCCCGACCCTCGACCTCTTCTCCCGCGACAACACCAATGACGGCAAGGGCTGGAACACCCGCTTCCATCACTTCACCTCGCTGGCCGACGCCGGCTACCCGCGCCTGTATAAGAACTTCGCCGACGAAGGCGCCCATCCGCTCGCCGACTACGGTGGCGGTTCCGGCACCGGCGGCCTCTACCTGAGCGAGCCCGGCTTCCCCGGCGACTTCGGCGAGTCCCTCTTCACCTGCGACTGGACGACCGGCACGCTGCACCGCCACCCGATCACCCGCTTCGAGGCCACCTTCGTGGCCAAGCAGGAGACCTTCGAGAAGGTCGCCAAGGCCACCGACTTCGACGTCGACGGCAATTCCCGCCTCTTCCTCTCCGACTGGCGCGGCGGTGGTTTCAGCTACCTCGGCAACAACAAGCCCAAGACCAAGAAGGTCATGAAGGACGGCAAGGAAGTCGAAGAGCCGATCTACTACCCGAACGGCACCGTCCAGCTCATCACCGCCAAGGACGTGAAGCCCAACGTCTACGTCGACGTCACCAAGCTCTCCGACGCCGACCTCGTGAAGCAGCTCTCCTCGAAGTCCGCCGTCCAGCGCCTCGAGACCCAGCGCCAGATCCTCGACCGCGCCCAGCCCGCGCTCGGCGAGCCCGTCCTCGCGATCGCGCAGTCCGGTTCCGAGCACCTCTACGCCCGCGTCGCCGCGATCTTCACCTACAAGCAGCTGCTCGGCGCCAAGGCCAACGCCGCGCTCGTGGCCCTCGCCAAGGATGCCGCCGTCCGCGAGTTCGCCCTGCGCGCGCTCGCTGACCGCACGACGCAGCTCGAAGGCGTGCCGGTCCAGCTCTTCGTCGACGCCCTCAAGGACGCCGACCCGCGCGTCCGCCTTCAGGCCGTCATCGGCCTCCAGCGCCTCGGCGCGAAGGACGCCGCCCCAGCCATCCTCGCCGCCGCCGCCCAGTGGCCCGCCGATGAGTCGAAGCTCGGCGAAGGCGAACACTACCGACTCCCGCACACCGCCATCGCGGCCCTCCGCAGTCTCGGCAACGCCCGGGCCTGCCTCGACGCGCTCGCCGACCCCGCCCAGCGTTTCGTCGCCTTCCGCGCGCTCCAGGGTATCCACTCCGACGAAGCCGTCGACGGCCTGCTCGCGCTCAGCCTGAGCGGTGACGACTCCGTCCGCTTTGGTGCGGTCTCCGCTCTCGCCCGTCTCTACCACGTCGAGAAGCCTTGGAACTTCAAAGATTGGTGGAGCACCCGCCCCGACGACCGCGGTCCGTATTTCGAACCCGCCGCTTGGTCCGCCACGCCGCGCATCCACCAGGGCATCGAGGCCGCCTACGCCAAGCTGCCGGGCAACCTGCGCATGGCCTCGCTCGAGATCCTCGCTAAGAACCGTATCGCGATCACCGAGCTCAAGCTTGAAGGCCTCGACCCGCTGCGTCTCGCCATGGCCAGCCAGACCCTACGTCCGGCCGATATCGCTCTTCTCGCCGACGCCGCGCTGCAGGCCTCGCGCAAGTGGGAGGAACGCCTCGACTGCTACAAGGCTCTCCTGAAGGTCGATGGCGAGGCCGGCCTCGAAGCCCGCGTGAAGGTGCTGGCGGTTTGGTCCAAGGATGCGACCGCTCCCGGTGCCGCCACGCAGGCGACTAACGACTTCATCTATGAGGCCGAACGCGGCAACCAGGTGAACAAGCTCCGCGCGATGGCCAACAAGGCCGAAGACGCGGCCTCGACCATCCTGTGGAAGGCGCTGTTCAATGTGCTCAGCAGCCCGCTCACCAAGGATCAGCAGAAGAAGGCCGTCCGCGGTCACATCGACAAGAACCCCCGCGACCTGGGCTTTTTCCACGCCATCACCGACCTCGGCCTCACCGGTTTCGACAAGCAACTGCAGGAAGGCATGAAGGGCGACAATGTCCTGCAGATCAACGCCGCCAAGGCCGCGCTCGCCGCGGGCAAGCTCGCCGCCGCCAGCAAGGGCAAGAAGATCGCGCAGCTCGACGCCAAGGTCGTCGCCACCGCCGCGCTCAAGGGCCGCGGTAATGTGAAGAATGGCCAGCGCCTGTTCACCCAGCAGGGTTGCGTGGCCTGCCACGCGGTCGACCTCGCCGCCGAGCAGAAGGGGCCGTACCTCGGCGCCGCCGGCGCGAAGTTCCCGCGCGAATACCTGATCGATTCCATCCTCGATCCGAATAAGGTCGTCGCCCAGGGCTTCCAGACCGTCGTGTTCTCCATGAAGAACGGACCCGACCAGATGGGCTTCGTCACCGGCGAAGCCGATGGCGTCGTCACCTTGCGCAACATCGCCGGCCAGGTCTTCAAGATCAAGCGCGACGACGTGAAGGCAGAAAAGCACCTCCCGCAGTCGATGATGCCGGCCGGCCTCGCCGCGGGCCTCACTGTCGAGGAGTTCACCTCGCTCATCGAGTATATGGTCACCCTCAGGTCGATCGGGGGCTGACGCGGCGCGGCGCGCTGCGAGGGGACACGTGGGCAAGGGGACACGTGGACACGGGGAAGTGAGAGGGCGCCTGCGGGCGCCCTTTTTTTCATCTCCTAAGCGCTAAAACCTGACGTGGGTAGGGTTGAGCGGCCCGCTCAACCGCGGCTGACCGGGCCGGTCAGCCCTAACTCAAGGCACCCCCGCCAATCATCCGGTCTCCGGTTTCCCTTTGAGACGTCTGCCCTCTGGGTCTCTGGTCAACGGATCAACTAGCGGCGTACATTTTCGGGTGACAGGTGACAGCCACCGGGGAGTCGGCCATTCGGCCTTCAGCCATCGGCTCCGGGTTCGGGTAGGGTTGAGCGGCCCGCTCAACCGCGGCTGACCAAGGGTGGTCAGCCCTACCTAAATACCCCCGCCAATCATCCGGTCTCCGGTTTCCTTTTGAGCCGTTTGCCTCTGGTCAACTGAGCCTCTGAGCCTCCTGACCTCTCACTGCTGCCCCTGGCCCTGCCCCTGTCCCTGCGATCGGCCTCTGGCCGATCGCTATGACGCATCTATCTATCCAGATATTTGGATGTTCAACTTGCCAACCGCCCGTCTCCCCGTTTGTTTCCGTGGTCTTATGGCACGCCACGCCTCCTTCATCTTCTCGTCCGAATCCGTCGGCGAGGGCCACCCTGACAAGGTCGCCGACAGCATCTCGGATTCCGTCCTCGACGCCTGCTTCGCGCAGGACCGGTTCTCGCGCGTCGCTTGCGAGACCTTGGTCAAGAGCGACCACGTCGTCATCGCCGGCGAACTCACCACCAAGGCCAAGGTCAATTTCGAGGAAGTGGTCCGCGAGGCCATCCGCGAGATCGGCTACGTGAACGACGACGACGTCTTCCACGCCGACAAGGTGTTCTTTACCAACCTGCTCACGAAGCAGTCGCCCGATATCGCCCAAGGGGTCGACGAGCGTAAGGCCGAGGGCAAGAAGCACGCCAAGATGGGTGCCGGCGACCAAGGCATCATGTTTGGTTACGCCACGACGGAGACCCCCGAGCTGATGCCGGCGCCGCTCATGCTGGCCCACCGCCTCAACCGTGAACTCGCCCGTCTCCGTAAGTCCGGCGCCAAGGGCACCGAGTGGATTCGTCCCGACTGCAAGTCGCAGGTCGCCGTCCGCTACGAAGACGGCCGCCCGGTCGCCGTCGAGAATGTGGTGATCTCCACGCAGCACACCGAGGACGTCACCCATCGCCAGATCGAAAAGTTCTGCATCGAGCAGGTCATCCGCAAGGTGCTCCCCAAGGAGCTTGTCGGTAAGCGGACCGAATACCTGATCAACCCGACCGGCCGTTTCGTCGTCGGCGGACCCCAGGGCGATTGCGGCCTTACGGGCCGTAAGATCATCGTCGACTCCTACGGAGGCATGGGCCGCCA
>JAUMEU010000179.1:0-1567 GCA_032120295.1 Opitutales bacterium
GGCGCGCCGCCGGAGACCGTGGCGGGCGAGCGCAGCATCGAGTTGAGCTTGTTGACCATGTCGGTCGCCATCGCGTTCTTGAGCGGGTAGCTCTTGGTCACGACCAGGTCGAGCTGCGGGCGGTCGATCTGCATGGTCAGCGTCTCGATCTTCTGGAGGTTGCTGATCGAGTCCGTGATCATCAGCGCGTTGTTACGGCCGAAGTAGACGGGCGGCGAAGCGAGGGTCGTGTTGAGGCTCGAGGCGATCTGGGCGACGAGCTCCTGCGCGTTGGCGTGCTTGAGCGTGAAGATCTTGGTGGCGATGCGGCCGCTGGGCGGCAGCGCGAGCACGGAGCCCGCGATCAGCTGGGGCGACTCGGCCTTGGCGACGAGGTTGGGGACGACCTTGAGGAACTTGTCGCCCTGCTGGATCACGGCGATGCCGTTGAGGTTGAGCAAGGTCTCGAGGGCGAGGAGGGCTTCATCGCGGGTGATCGAAGCGGGCAGCGAGAGCGTGTAGACGCTGGCCGGGAGGGCCTGCGGGCGGAGGATGGACTTGCCGGTCCAGCGCTGCATCAGGTCGAGGACCTGGGCGACCGTCTCATCGCGGAGGATGACCGGACCGATCTGGTCGGAACCGCTGAGTCCAGGGAGCGGGACCGCGGCGGCGATGCCAGGGACCACCACGGGAGCCGCCGGAGCGGCCGGCGTGGCCGGGGCGGCCTGACCAAAGCCGACGAGCGGAGCCGAGGCGGCGGCCAGCAACAGGCAGAAAAAAGGCAGAGGAGCCCGCCGTTGACGTGGGGAGGAAGGAGCGCTGGTCACTGGGGTAAGAAAGGGGTTCGGTTAGGATAACACCAAACGGAAGAAATAGTTCGACGATAAATCGGCTTTTGAGAGGTTTATTCGCAGGCTAAGCCCACCAAGGACAGTATGATACCCCATAAATGGTGAACATAGTTTCACCTTTTTCTTGCCATAGACATCTGTTCGGGCCAAAACACCCCGATTGCTGCTATGCGCGAAGACATCCCCGAATGGCTGGGTAAGCCGCCCCTCCGAGGCACGGATCAATGGGAAGTCTGGCTGACCAAGTGGCGGCGCTACGCCAAGGTCGAGCTGCGGGACGCCGCGGCGGACGACCCGGAGTATGATTTCGGCCTGCTGACGCCCGAGGAGCGCTGGCGGGTGGCCTTGGCGCTGCAGGTCAAAGCCCAGATCGAAGCCGGCCGGCTGAACGCACCCGTCCCCATGTCCTTGGCGCTCGGTCGCAAGGTCAGCGACCTCGACCATGCCGGCGTCGTCGCCTGGCAGGTCGGCCGCTCGGTCGTCTCCCCGATCCCGGACGCCGCCTTCACCGCCGCGCTCGAATGGAGCAACGCGCGGGAGAATCCGCGCCGTCGCCGGATTTCGCATGCCATCCGCTACGGCTTCATCGCGGGGCTGGGCGGCGAGGCCGCCGCGCCCGCCTGGTCTTCGCCGGACTACGTCGCGGCGTACGAAGCCTCGTGGGAGCTCGGCAACGCGCTCGCCATCGAGACGGACCCGCGGGGATAGGTTGCGAAAAGCCCGTCCGCGGGCAGAGT
>JAUMEU010000180.1:0-4638 GCA_032120295.1 Opitutales bacterium
GGTTTCCGGTCTCCCTGGGGATGGGGTTACGGAGGTAGGGGCGTGCGGCCCGCGCGCCCAAGGATGACCGGGCCGGTCATCCCTACCCAAGACAACTAGGTCGGCACGCAGTGCCGACCCTGCCCGAGGAAGACGGGGCTTGAAGGGCGCGGACGGCAGGCAGCAGACGGGGTCAGACACGTTCAGCATGCCGAACGAAGTCAGACCCCGCTGCACAGGCCGCAGGCCGATTTGCACTTTTGCACGGAGGACAGCACGTGGTGCTGTCCCTACCCTTAGAAGCGGAAGCTGGAGCTGACTTCGAAGACGGCGGCGACGATCGCGAAGGCGATGAAGGCGACGAACGAGAAGGCGGCGACGAGGACGGAAGCGGAAATCGTCTGCGAGACCGTGCCGAGCCAGCGATCGAGCTCGGCGCGGTAGGAGCGGGAGATATCGCGGAGGCCGGGGGCCAGGTTGCCGGTCTGTTCGGCGACGGCGACGCGGTCGAGGAGCAGGCGCGGGAAGTAACCCGTGCGGGCGAGGGCTTTCGAAAGGCTGTCGCCTTCGAGCACGCGGTCCGTGGCTTCACGCAACTGCTGACGGAGGGCGCGGTTGGGGGCGGTCTTCTCGGCGAGGCGGAGGGCTTCGGCGGTCGTGATGCCGTTCTCGAGGAGCACCGCGAGCGTGTGGCAGAAGTTGAGGACCGACACGCGCATCACGAACGAGCCGGCCAGCGGGACCTTGAGCAGCAGGCCGTCGGAGGCCAACTTGCCCTCCTCCGACTTGCGCCAGCGCGCGACGCCGATCGCCGTGATGACGCCGAGCACGAGGAGGATGGGGCCCACGACGACGAAGACGTCGGCGAAGGTCATCAGCAATTTGGTGGACAAAGGAAGTTTGCCGCCGAGCGAAGTCAGGAGCGTCTGCAGGCGCGGCAGCAGGAAGAGCACGAAGAAGATCACCACGCCGACAGCGACGACGCAGATGAAGAGCGGGTAGGCCATCGCGCTGATGAGCTTCCGCTTGAATTCCTTCTGCTCCGTGAAGTGGGTGATCAGGCGCTCAAGGACGTCGCGGATATTGCCGGTCGCTTCACCCGCGGCGATGAGGTTGAGCGTCTGGCCGTCGAAGACCTGCGGGTAGGCGCCCATCGCGACGGAGAGACTCTGGCCTTCGCCGAGCTTGGACCAGATGCCGGCGCAGAGGGCGCGCAGGCGGGATTTCTGGAGACGGAGGGCGAGGAGACGGAGCGCTTCGCCGGCGGACATCCCGGAGCGGACCAGGTCGGCCATCGACTCGAGGAAAGGCAGGCACTCGGCCTCGGTCGGGATCAGGTCCTTGTCGGCGGGGCCGCCTTCGCGGGCGGACTCCTTGGCGCGGACGGCGGCGCCGGCTTCCTCGACCTTGACCGGCTTGAGGCCGCGGGCCTGGAGTTTGCGGAGCGCATCGCGGCGCAAAGGGGCGTCGATGGTGCCTTCGGTCACGGCGCCGGCGGCGTCGCGCGCGGAGTAATTGAAGACGGCCATCGCGGCGTTACTCGTTCGAGCTCAGGTTGCGGACGAGCTCGTCGATGGTCGTGAGACCCGCGGCGACCTTGAGCCAGCCGGACTTGGCGAGAGGGCGCATCCCGAGGGCGATCGCCTTCTCGGTCAGGTCGCGGTTGGAGATGCGGGTGATGATCAGGTCGTGGAGCGGCTTCGGGTGGAAGATCTCGAAGACGCCGACGCGGCCGCGGTAGCCCGTCCCGCGGCACTTGCGGCAGCCCACGGCTTCCTTGAGGGAAGGCACGTCCTTCAGATAAGACTCATCCATGCCGAGCGTCTCGAGGGCCGGCAGGAGCTTCGCGCGGTCGACCGGCACCGTCTTGGCGCAGTCGGCGCAGAGGCGGCGGACAAGGCGCTGGGCGATGACCAGTTCGACGGCGGAACCGACGAGGAACGGCTCGACGCCCATGTCGATGAGACGCGTGATGGCGCCCGGGGCGTCGTTGGTATGGAGGGTCGAGAAGACCAAGTGACCCGTGAGCGAAGCGCGGATGGAGATCTCGGCCGTCTCCAAGTCGCGGATTTCACCGACCATGATCACATCCGGATCCTGGCGGAGCGTGCTGCGGAGGGCGCCGGCGAACGTCAGGCCGATCTCGGCGCGCGTCTGCACCTGGTTGGCGCCGGGCACCTCGTATTCGATCGGATCTTCGATCGTCACGATGCGGATATCGGGCGAGTTGATCGCCTGGAGGAAGGCGTTGAGCGTGGTGGACTTGCCGGAACCCGTCGGGCCCGTGACGAGGATGATCCCGTGCGGGTAGTCGAGGACCTTGCGGACGGCGGCCTGCTCTTCGGCGTTCATGCCGATGCGGTCCATGTTGTAGGCCTCCTTGCGCTGATTGAGCAGTCGCAGCGAGACTGACTCCGCGTAGATCGTCGGGATGGTCGACACGCGGATATCGAGGACGGTCTTACCTTCGCGGAAGTTGATGCGGCCGTCCTGGGGGAGGCGGCGTTCGGAGATGTTGAGGCGCGCCATGATCTTCAGGCGCGAGATGATCGCGTCCTGGAAACGGGCGAGGTTGTCGGGCAGCGGGATGGCGATGAGGATGCCGTCGACGCGGTAGCGGATGCGCAGGTTGGTCTCCTGCGGCTCGAAGTGGACGTCGGTCGCGCCTTCGGCGACGGCCTGGGTGAGGACTTCGGTGACGAAGCGGACGACCGCGGCGTCTTGGTCGGCCTCGTCGGACGAAGCCACCTCGGCGGCGGGAAGGTCGTCGCCTTCGTCCTCGAGACTGCCGGAGCCCACGCCGTAGTTCTCGTTGATGAGGGCGGCCACGCGTTCGGGCGGCGCGAGATACCACTGCGGGCGGCGGGAGGCGAACGTCGCGACCCAATCGGACGTGTCGGTGTCGGGCGGCAGGGCCGTCACGAGGCGGAGGCGGCCCTCTTCGCCGCCGGGGAGGAGCGTCGGGACGACCTGCGCTTCGGACGCGATGCGCGCGGGCAGGATCTTCATCCCATCGGGATCGATGGCGGGCTCATCGAGGACCTCGAGGCCCGTGAGCCGGGAAAGTTCGGCGAGCAGCTTGGCCTCGTCGAGGCCGAGGGACTGCGCGAGGAACTTGAAGCGGGCTTCGCGCGGCGTCTCCGCGAACGTGGCGCGAGCCTCGTCGGTCAGGCGCTCGGCGAGGGCCGAAGGCAGTCCGTGCCGGTCGACGGTCAGCATGTCACTTCTGCGCCGGGGCGGCGGGGGCCTTGCCGGGCACGTTGTCGAGGACCTTCTTCACCTCGGGCCCGATGGCGCTGGCGGTGGCGCGGCTGAGCGCGTCGAGGTTGTCGACCGCGGAGCCGTTGAGCACGTAGGGGCGGAGGAAGATGATCAGCTCCTGCTTCTCTTCGACGTCGGTGGACGAACCGAAGAGATCGCCGAGGAACGGGATGGGGCCGAGGCGCGAGGTGGACTTCGTGGTGATCGTGCGCTGCAGGCCGCCGAGGACGACGATCTCGCCGCTCTGCGCGCTGACGAAGGAATCGGTCGTGCGGCGGCCGATGATCGGCTGGTCGTTGCCATCGAGCTGCACAGAGCCGAGGATGTCTTCGACGGACTGAGAGACCTGGAGCTGGACGGCGCCGTCCTTGCCGATGAGCGGCAGGACCTTGAGCTGGATGCCGATGTCGCGGAGCGAGACCTGCGAGGTCACCTGGCCGGTCTGGGGGGCGATGGTCGCGCCGGTGATGACCGGGCGGGATTCGCCGACGAAGATCGTGGCCTCCTTGTTGTGGGTGGTCGTGATGGCCGGGACCGAGAGCACGCGGAGGTCGCCCTTGCGCGGGGTGGTCGTCAGGCCGATCGTCGCGCTCAGGTCGCTGCCGGTGAGAGTTCCCTGCGAGGCGTTGACCGGAGTGTTATTCGGCAGAAGGGTCGTGTTGGTCGTCGCGGGCGCGCCGTTGACGTTGAAGCCCGCGCCGGTACCGCCGACCCCGACAAGCTTGCCGTTGGTGACGGTCAGGCCGAGGGTGTTGAAACCGTTGATGTCGGTATCGGAGAGCTTGACCTCGGCGATGACGACCTCGATGCGGACCTGGGGGAGGACGATGTCGACCTTGTCGACCAGTTCATGGAGGAGGCGGAGGTCGTCGTTGGTACCGGAGACCACGACGGAGTTGCTGCGGATATCCGGGAGCACCGTGAGGTTGCTGCTGAATTCGTCGGCGCCCATCTGCGAGGGGCCGGCGGCGGCGGGCGCGCCCGGGGCCGTCGGGGTCGGGGCGCGGTTGACGGTGGCCGTCCGGACCGTATTGCCGGCGCGGGCGGCGGCGGTCGTCTGGCCCGTGACGAGCGAAGTCACCAAGGTCGCGACCTGCTGGGCGTCGGCGTGGCGGAGGAAGATGACGTCCGTCTTCGTGTTCGGGTTGGATTTCTGGTCGAGGGTCTCGATGAGCTTGTCGAAGAAGTCATGCTGGTCGGCCGAGCCCATGAGGAGGACGCGGTTGGTGCGTTCGTCGGCGAGGAAGATGGTGCCCGTGCTCAGGCGGAAAGGCGCGCCGCCGGAGACCGTGGCGGGCGAGCGCAGCATCGAGTTGAGCTTGTTGACCATGTCGGTCGCCATCGCGTTCTTGAGCGGGTAGCTCTTGGTCACGACCAGGTCGAGCTGCGGGCGGTCGA
>JAUMEU010000181.1:0-7780 GCA_032120295.1 Opitutales bacterium
CCACGAAGCCGACCTCGCGAAGCCACTTGTCGGCCCCTATAACCTAGGCGACTTCCGCGAGATGGTGCAGCGGCATCGGCCCACGCCTGCCAAGTAGACCAGCTCAGGCGAGTTCCGCGGCGATCGCATCCCACAAGGCGATACGCGACTCGATCGCGGCGACGGAGGCGGCGGCTGCTTCGTCCCACTTGCGGTCGTCGTCGCCGCAGAGGAGTTCGACCATGCGGAGCGAGATGGCGCCGTGGTGGCCGCCGTCGACTTCGATATGCCGCTCGAGGTAATAGCGGAAGGTATCGAGCTTGCCCGGGTGTTCGCGGCTGAGGCGCGTGACGAGTTCCGTGAACATATCCGGGATCAGGTCTTCGCGGCCGAAGGTGAAGGCTGCGGCGACCTCATGGGACTTGCCATTCGTCGCCAGAGCGAAGGTAGCGCCCGAGAAAGCGGCGGCCCCGGACGAGACGCCGGCGGAAACGAGCGCCGCGGCGGTCGATCCGCCTGCCCGGACGGACGCGAGCGCCTTGTCGACGGCGGACGTATCAGAGCCAGCCTCATGCATCGCGCGCAGATAGAGGTCGAAGTGCGCGATGCGGCCACCGCGCGGGTCGACGTCCGATTCCTCACCGCAGACGATCTCATTGATCAGGAAACGCACCTCGGCGTCGCCGACCGGCACCCAGGGCACGGTCACGCAGGTGAGGTCGCGCTGCAGACGCTTGAGCAGGGACATGAAATCCCAGACCGCGAAGACATGGGAACCCATGAACACGCGCACGTCGTCGAGCGAGGCCATGCGCGCGTACAACGGATGCGCGAGCAGGCGGGCCCGGGCCGGAGCGATACGGGAGCGGATTAATTCGAGCCGGGTCATGAGGGGAAGAGTAAGGGCGCAGGGAGGAAGGCAAGCGGGAGGAGGACTAAAGTAAATGAGAGGACTGCGTGGAGGCCTGAATCGAGGACTGAATGGAGGGCTGCGTGGATCAGTCTGGTCGGGATTTTCGGTACCGAATGAGGCCTCCAAGCAGACGCCCCACCCTATTGCAGTGTTCGGAAACGATTAAGACGTCCGATTCCTTCAAGAAGCCCGCCTTGATGCAGATGAGTAGCTGAGTCTCGAGCTCCGCAAGCGACCCCCTGGAGATATACAAAAACTTCAAGGTATCCCTATTCGAACCCTTGGCGTTACCCTCGGCTATATTTGACGGGATCGAAACCGCCGAGCGTCTTAGCTGATGGATAATATCGGCATCAAGCCGTGTGCCATTGGCGCGGCACATCAAATAGACCGCGACCGCAAGATCACAGGCTTCCGACCAAGCCGATAACCTCCGGTAATCCGGACCCAAAGATTCCTCCTCCATTCGAACATAGAACCAGCCCCATCCACCCGCCACGACCCTCCAATCACCTCAGTCGCACCTGAGGCGAACACCTGCCTTTCAATTCAGCCCTCCATTCAGCCCTCTACTCAGGCCTCCATTCAGTCCTCAACTCAGTCCTCTACCCTTGATCTGCCTCAACGCCTCATACGTCGCGATCCCGCAGGCGGTCGAGAGATTCAGCGACCGGGTCTTGTCATTGAAGTGCGGGATCTTCACCTCGCGGTCCGGGCCGAACCAAGCGTGGACTTCCGGGGCGGCGCCGCAGCTTTCGCTGCCGAAGACCAGCCCGTCGCCTTCTTGGAACTGCGTGTCCCAGAGGCCGCGCGTGGTCTTGGTCGTGAAGAGCCAGAGACGTTCCGGACGTCCGGGCGATGCCAAGAAGGCCTCCCAGTCATCGTGATGTCGGACATCGAGTTCGTGCCAGTAGTCCATCCCCGCGCGGCGGAGTTTGGCGTCGTCGATCTTGAAGCCCAGCGGATGCACCAGGTGCAGCACGCAGTCGGTGATCGCGCACATGCGCCCGATGTTGCCGGTGTTCGGCGGGATCTCCGGGCGGAGCAGGACGAGGTGGAGCGGAGGCTTCACTTCCGTCGGCTCATCGCGCGCGAGATCTCGCGCTTGGCTTCGCGCTCCTTGATGTCCTGGCGCTTGTCGTGCATCTTCTTGCCCTTGCCCACGGCGAGAAGGCACTTCGCCAGGCCGTGCTTGAAGTAGATCTTCAACGGCACGATCGCATGGCCGCCGGACTGGATCTCGGCGGCGATCTTCTCGACCTCCGCCTGCTTCAGCAGCAGCTGACGGGTGCGGTAGGAGGCGTGGTTGTTGAGGTTACCGAAGTCATACTCCGCGATGTGCGCGTGGTAGAGCATCACGCCCTTCGGGCTGATTTTGATGAACGCGTCGGCGATGTTCGCCCGGCCGGCGCGGAGGGACTTCACCTCGGTGCCGCGCAGGACGATCCCGGCCTCGTAGGTCGGGCCGATGAAATAGTCGCGTCCCGCCTTCGGATTGTTGACCTCAGGAAGAGACTGTTCGCGGCGGGCGGCCATCGGGAGACGAAAAGGCTACGCGCCGGGGAAGACCGGGCGGGCGGGCGCGTCCGCCTTAGGCAGGCAGACGGTCCTCGGGACGGAACTCCCAGGAGATACGGCCTTCGATGACTTCGCGCAGGGCGATGTCCTCGGGGGAAAGCTTTTCGAACACGTCGCCCAGGGTGTGGTTGTACTTGGGAGGCTGGACGGAGTAGTCGGCCGTGCTGCGGAGCTGCTTCACGCGCTTGGAGATCACGTTGATGAGAATGTTCGCATCAGGGATGACTTTACGGGCATCTTGGAGGTAATCGTCGCGCATGGTAGGATTCCCGACTAGGGAACCACCGAACCTAGGGTAGCACCCCCCACTGGCAAGCGATTTTTGGGGGCCAAAAATGCCTTTGCCCTGCGATTTCAGGGGGGTAAGGTGCCAGCAGATGCCAAACCAGGAGCCTTACGGCCAGTCCATGAAGTCCAAGGGAGGCTTCACCCGCCTGTTCAATGCCCTCCGTTATACTTGGGATGGCCTGCGGGCGGCCGCCAAGCACGAGGAAGCCTTCAAGCAGGAACTCATGGTGGTCGTGCCCCTGTCGATCATCGCTTGGTTCGTACCGGTCGAACTCTACCAGCGCGCCCTGCTCTTCTCCACCCTGCAGCTGATCCTCATCGTCGAGCTCATCAACTCGGCCATCGAGGCCAATACCGACCATATCTCGATGGAGCGACATCCTCTGGCCAAGCGGGCCAAAGACATGGGCAGCGCGGCGGTCTTCCTGACCATCGTCATCGCGCTGTCGGTCTGGGGTACGGTGCTTTGGCAGCGGTTCGCCTAATTCACCCCGACCGACGCCGGGCACAAAAAACCCGCCGGTTCACGGCGGGTTTTTGCTGAGGTCGCGAGACCGAAGCTTAGGCCTTGGTGACGAGGCCGGCCTTGAGGGCCTTGACCGAGACCCACTGGCGCTTCACCGAGCCGTTAGGCTGGAGGACGCGGATGCGCTGGACGTTCGGCTTGAACGTGCGCTTGGTCTGCTTCACGAGCTGGAAGCCGATACCGCCGCTCTTCTTGGACTGACCGCGGTGAATGATTCGGCGGCCCTTGACGGGGCGCTTGCCGGTGACGCTGCAGATACGGGACATAGTGTTCGGGCTCCTTTGGGAAAGTCGGAGCAAAGGAGTGCCGGGGCCGTTGGCAAGCGGTAATTACCCCTTAAGTCCGCTTCAAAGCCCGGTCGAGGCCCTGCAGGCCCGCCGAAAGGACGTCCGGAGGGGTCAAAAGGCTCAAAACCACGCTCGGGACCGTCGCAGGCATGCCGTAGAAGTAACCGGGGTGAGCCCAGACGCCTTCACTGAGGGCGTTCATCAGGAAGCGGTCTTCATGGACGCCCGGGGGCAAGGTGAGAATGGCGGTCCAGCCGGCCGGGCGCGGCAGCACGGTGCAGCCGACGGCGGTCGAGGCGACCCAGGCACGCAGGGTGGCTTCCCCCTGGGCGACGCGGGTTCGGACGAGCGCGCGGAGCGGCTCGGCGCGACGGAGGAGATCCGGCAAGGCGAGCTGGGCGGGGGTGTTCACCGAAAGAAAGGCGTCGGCGATATGCTCGAGTCGACGGCAGGCTTCGAGCGTCGAGGACGCCGGACCAGCGACGACGATCCAGCCGAGCTTGAGCTGCGGCGCGAGGGCGACCTTGGAGAGACCGCTGAGCACGAACGTCATCACGTTCGCTTCGCCGGCCCACGTGCCCGGCGAGGCGACGCCTTCGGCCGGGTAATCAAGGAAGACCTCGTCGCACACGATCGCCAGGCCGTGCTTGAGCGCGAAGCCGCGGAGCACGTCGCGATCGCGACGGCCGACAAACGCGCCGGTCGGGTTCGACGGATTGATGCAGAGGACGGCGCGGGTCTGGCGGTTCACGCTGAGCGTGGTCGCGTCGATGACCCATTCGCCGGCGAGCGGGACGAGCTGATACGGACGAAGCGTCACCCCTTCGAGCGCGGCGATCACCTCGAGCAGCGGATACGCCGGCTCGGGCACGAGGACCTCGTCGCCCGGATTGCAGAGCAGTTTGAAGATCCAGGAGTAGGCCTCGCTCGTGCTGGCCGTCAGGAAGAGTTGATCGACCGGCACGCGGGCGCCACGCGCAGAATAGTAATCGGAGATCGCCGTGCGAGCCGAAGCCATGCCGAGCGGATTAGGATCCTGGCGCTGGATACCGTCGCGGCGGAGCAGCGGACCGAGGTCGGCGGCGGACCACGCGAAGCCGGCGTTGGCCGGATTGGAATCCGAGAGGTCGACCACCGGCTGCCCGGCAGCGAGACGCTTCGCTTTGGCCTTACTCAAGGCGTTGGTCTCCGCGGCAAAAGCAAGGCGTGCGCTGAACATGGGGAAGGTGATGGCGGTTGGCGGTTGGCGGTTGGCGGTTGGACCGCGAAGGTGGCAACAATCCGCAAGCAGACCCCACAAGCAAGGGTTATGAACCCAGAAGGGATTTATGTCCTATGGCGCGGGTCGGTCGACCGGGAGGACGGAGCCGAAGCCCTGCCCGCCGCGTCAGGCTCGGCGGCGCCCTCGAGGCGAGAAGCCCGGAAACGAACGAGCCCTCCGAGGAGACGGCCGGCTTCCTCGGCGCGCCCTAGTAGCGACTCGCAGATACGCTGATCCAAAAGGCCAGCCTCCTGCATCACCTCTAGCTGGGTGCGCAGCTCCCCCAGCGAGCCTCGCGCGACGTAGAGTAATCTCAAGGCGTCCTGATTCGCCCCCCGGCCGGCGCCTTCGGCGATGTTCGACGGCACGGAGATCGCCGCCCGGCGCAGCTGATCGACGAGCGCGAAGTCATTCCGGACCGCCGCGACATTTACGACTCGATAGACTTCGACCGCGAGGGCCATGGCGGCCTTCCACGCCGAAAGATCGCGATAACTGACCGCCTTAGGATTCTCTTGGGGATGCATAGACTCTTCATCATCGAGAAACCCGCTCCCACCGCACGTCCCGCGATTACCTATGAGGTCCCTGACAAGCCTCCCCCACGCCCAGCCCCCAGATTCTCCCTCCCTCTTTTTCATGCCTCCCTAACCGCCAACCGCCATCCGCTAACCGCTTACACCTATGTTTAACTCCCAATTCCAGATTGAACTCATCCCCTCCCCCTCCAAAGGTGTCCTTATGTCCCAGCAAGTCCTGAAGCCTCGCGTCCGCGGGTTCATCTGCATCACCTCCCACCCCGAAGGCTGCGCCGCGGCGGTCCGCGAGCAGATCGCTTACGTGAAGTCCCGAAAGCCCCTCCAGGGCGGCCCTAAGTCAGTCTTGGTGATCGGCGCCTCCACGGGCTACGGCCTCTCTTCCCGCATCTCGGCCGCCTTTGGTTCCGGCGCCGCGACGCTCGGCGTGTTCTTCGAACGCAATGGCGAAGGCGATAAGCCCGGCTCGCCCGGCTGGTACAATACGGTAGGCTTCCACGCCGAAGCGAAGAAGGCCGGCCTCAAGGCCGTCTCGCTCAACGGCGACGCTTTCTCGGCCGAAATGAAGACGCAGGTCATCGAGGCGATCAAGGGCAAGATGCCCGGCGGCAAGATCGACCTCGTCGTCTACTCCCTCGCCTCCCCTCGTCGCACCGCTCCGGACGGCGTGACCTACAAGTCCGTCCTCAAGCCGACCGGCGCTCCCTTCCACGCCAAGAACCTCGATACCGACAAGAAGGTCGTGAACGAGGTCACCCTCGAGACCGCTTCCGCCGACGACATCGCGCAGACGGTCAAGGTCATGGGCGGCGAAGACTGGGAGCTCTGGATGAACGCCCTCGACGGCGCCGGCGTCCTCCAGGAAGGCTGCCAGACGGTCGCCTACTCTTACATCGGACCGCAGGTCACCTGGCCGATCTACAAGGACGGCACCATCGGCAAGGCGAAGGAAGACCTCGAACGCGCCGGCCGTAAGATCGACGACCTGATGAAGCTCCACCGCGGCCGCGCCTTCGTGTCCGTCAACAAGGCCGTCGTCACGCAGGCCAGCTCCGCCATCCCGGTCGTCCCCCTCTACGTCTCGCTGCTCTTCAAGATCATGAAGGCCAAGGGCACGCACGAAGGCTGCATCGAGCAGATCCAGCGCCTCTTCGAGAAGCAGATGTACAACGGCAACGCCCTCGACTTCGACGAGAACGGCCGCGTCCGCATCGATGACTGGGAAATGTCCCCTGACGTCCAGAAGGCCGTCTTCGACGCCTGGCCGCAGGTCACGACGGAGACCTTCGACGCGCACGCCGACTTCGCCGGCTACCAAACTGATTTCATGAAGAATTTCGGTTTCGGCCTCGCCGGCATCGATTACGAAGCTCCGACCGAAGTCGAACGCCCCATCGAGGACGCCTAAGTGGCCAAGGTCTTTTCCATCGCGAATCAAAAGGGCGGCGTCGGCAAGACGACCACCACCGTGAACCTCGGCGCCGGCCTCGCGCGCCTCGGCATCCCGACCCTCATCGTCGACCTCGACGCCCAGGCCAACGCGACCAGCGCGCTCGGCATCGAGAAGACGGAAGGCAAGTCCCTCTACAAGGTCCTGCACGGCGAAGCCAAGGCCGCCGACATGATCGTCGCGACCACCACCGAGAAGCTCGACCTCATCCCGTCCGAAGTCGACCTCGCCGCCGTCGAATCCGAACTCGCCCAGGCCGAGAACTACCTCGGCCGCCTCCGCGAGGCCCTCGCGCCCGTCGTCGCCTCCGGCAAATACAAAGCCATCCTCATCGACTGCCCGCCCGCGCTCGGCATGCTCTCGATGAACGCGCTCAGCGCCTCGGATCATCTGATCGTCACGCTGCAGACCGAATACCTCGCGATGGAAGGCCTCGGTCAGATCCTCGGCGTGGTCGACCAGCTCAAGGCCGCCGGCGCGAGCGACAAGCTCACGGTCGGCGCGATCGTGATGACGATGTACGACGTGCGCACGAAGCTCTCCCGCCAGGTCGTCGAAGAAGTGAAGACCCACTTCGCCGCCCTGGTGATGGATGCGATAATCCCGCGCACGATCCGCCTGTCGGAGTGCCCGAGCCACGGCCAGACGATCTTCCAATACGACATCCACTCCCCGGGGTCAGTCGCCTACGACGCGCTGGCCAAGGAGTTCGCCAAGCGCTTCGCGCTGAAGTGAGCGGCGCCATCCAGCCGCGCGTCCGCCACGTGCGGAGTTTCGAGGGACTGCGGACCACGCGTTTCGCCGACGGCGTCAACGCGCTCTGCTGGGAACGTAAGCTGACCGGCGATTACGCCGAGGTCATCGCGAAGCTTGGGCCCGGCGAAGGCATCGTGCCGCTCGACGACGAACGCATCCGTGCGCTCGAACTCAGCTCAGCTGGCCGCCTCGCCGCGGAGGCAATG
>JAUMEU010000182.1:0-2998 GCA_032120295.1 Opitutales bacterium
GGCCGGCTCGAGAGCGGAAACGTCTGCGAGTATATCGTGATGAAAGACTATTTCAACGCCCTCGGGATCACTAAGCACGATGCCATCCTCTATGAAATGGCCGTCAAGGAGCGCGAGCATGAGGACTTTTTCCAGTTGCAGGTGAAGGACAGTCGCCTGCTGCCGTTCTTCGAGAAGCTCTTCGGTTGGGGCGGCCGGCGGAGTTTTAATACCATCGATGCTAGCGATAAGAGTCCGGACTTGGCGAAGGTCGACGCCAAGTCTTCGGGGTGCCGTCGGTAGCGTGCTTACTTACGCATCCACCCGATCAGCTTGCTATACCAGCGGGTCGGCCGGGCGGCTTGGTCGCGGCGGGCCTGCAGGAGCGCGAGTATCTCGGTCTTGCCGGCTAGCGTCGCGAAGTCGGCGGGGGTCGAGCCCCCTTGGTCGGCCACGGGATCGGCGCCGGCGTCGAGGAGCAGGGTGGCGATGTCGACATAGCCCTTGAAGGCCACGCCGCCGAGGGGCGTCTGGCCCTTTGCGTTACGAAGGTCGACCGTGGCCCGTTCCTTGAGCAGCATCGCGACCGTCTCGGTCTTGCCGTGATACGCCGCCAGCATCAGCAACGTGTTACCCTTGGCGTCCTGCGCGTCCACCGCCAGGCCGCCTTTGATCAGCGCGGACAAGCCGGCCGCATCCCCCTTGCGGGCGAGCTCGGCGGCTTCTTCGGGGAGTAAGGGTAAGGTTGTCATGTTCATCCGAGCAGGGCGCGCAGGCCAGCTTCGTCGAGGATGGCGACGCCGAGTTCCTGGGCCTTGGTAAGCTTCGAGCCGGCTTCTTCGCCGGCGACGACGTAATCGGTCTTCTTGCTGACGCTGCCCGAGACCTTGCCGCCGGCCTTCTCGATGAGGTCGCGGGCTTCGTCTCGTCCGAGCGTGGGCAGGGTGCCGGTGAGCACGAAGGTCTTGCCGGCGACGCCTTCGACCGAGCCCGCCGCGGCGGCTTCGACGAGATTCAGTCCGGCCGCCCGCATGGCCTTCACCCAGTCGCGGTGATTAGGGTCGCTGAAGAAAGAGAGGATCGATTCGGAGACTTCGATGCCGACGCCGGAGATGACGGACTCATACGAGACGCCGCCTTTCTTGCCGACCTTGGTGACGAGCAGGTCGCCGGGCTGCGCGGCTTCCAGCGCGTCCATGGATTTAAAGTGCCGGGCGAGGTCCTTGGCGGTCTGCATGCCGACGTTCGGGATACCGAGCGCGTGGATCGCGCGCCAGAGTTCGCGTTGCTTGGCCTGCTCGAGCCCCGCCATCATGTTGTCGACGGACTTGTCCTTGAAGCCTTCGAGCATGCGCCATTGGGCGGGCGTGATGCCTAGGGCGTCGACCGGGACGTTGACTAGGGTGAGGTCTACGAGCTGCTCGGCCACGGCGTCCCCGAGTCCGTCGATGTCGAGGCACTGCTTGCTGGCGAAGTGGACGAGCCGGCGGATCTTCATCTCGCGCGAAGGGGCGCGGAGTTTGTAGGCGGCTTCCTCGCCGTCGCGGGTCGCATCGAGGCCGAGCTCCTTGAGGCGGGCTTCGAAATCGAACGGCACGGCTTCGGCAGGACGTTTCTCGAGGACGACCCCGAGGACCTGCGGGATGATCTCGCCGGCCTTCTGGATGCGGACGGTGTCGCCTTCGCGGATGTCCTTGCGGGCGATCTCGTCGGCGTTGTGCAACGTCGCGCGGGCGACGGTCGAGCCGGCGAGCAGGACGGGGTCGAGTTCGGCGACGGGCGTGATGGCGCCGGTGCGTCCGACTTGCATGCTGATCTTGCGGAGGATGGTCTCGGCCTGGTCGGGCGGGAACTTGAACGCCACGGCCCAGTGCGGGAACTTGCTCGTCGTGCCGGCACGGCGCTGGTCTTCGAGACGGTTGACCTTCACCACGGCGCCGTCGGTCGGGAAGGGAAGGTCGCGGCGGAGGACGTCGAGCTGCTGGATGGCCTTCCAGGCGGCGTCGACACCCTGCTGGACGTCGATGTCGTCGCGGATCGGGAAGCCCCAGGCCTTCAGCTTGTTCTTGAACTCCTTGAGGGAGGCGAAAGCCGAGGCGGGCTCGCAGGCGCCTAGGCCGTAGCAGACGATGCTGAGGCGGCGCTTACGGGCTTCTTCGCCGTCGAGGAGCTTGACCGTGCCGGCGGCCAGATTGCGCGGGTTGGCGTAGAGTGGTTCGCCTTCGGCTTCGCGGAGCTGGTTGAGACGCTGGAACTCGGCGAGCTCCATGTAGATCTCACCGCGGACCTCGAGGAGGTCGGGCGCGCCCTCGAGCGTGCGCGGGATTTCGCGGATGAGGCTGACGTTCGCCGTCACGTCGTCACCCCGCGTGCCGTTGCCGCGGGTGACCGCGCGGACGAACTGGCCCTTTTCGAAGGTGAGCGAGACCGCCACGCCGTCGACCTTGGGTTCGACGATGAATTCCAGGCCCGAGCCGCCGAGGGCCTTGTAGAGACGGTCGCCGAAGGCCCGGAAGTCGGCTTCGTCGTAAGTGTTGTCGAGCGACAGCATCGGGGCCTTGTGGTCGGCCTGCTGGAAGCCTTCGGACTTGTCGTCGCCGATGCCCAGGTCGGATCCGGCGAACATCGGGAACTCCCGTTCCAAGTCCGCGAGCTGGTCGACGAGCTGGTCGAATTCGAAGTCAGAGATCTCCGGCGCGTTCTTCTTACGATACAACTCCTCGTGACGCTGGATGCGTTTGCGCAGCTCGATGATCTGGTCGCGAGGGGATTCCGACATGGACGTCAGGGGAGAATAAAGGGGGAGAGGAGGGGAGGGGAAGGTTTAGATGCTGAGGGGTAGGGGTGGGGGTAGGGGTAGGGACAGCACCACGTGCTGTCCTAGGTATATCGAGGTAGGGCTGACCGCCTCGGTCAGCCGCGGTTGAGCGAGGGCGCTCAACCCTACCCGATGCAGGCTATGTCGTGACGCGGTCCCGACCCTACCCAGTCTTGCCCTATGGCATGGGTGGTTCCTCGG
>JAUMEU010000183.1:0-2329 GCA_032120295.1 Opitutales bacterium
GTGCGACGCCCTATCCCTTTGGCACCTTCGCACTATGGCGCATCGCGACGCGCTGGCCTGGCAGCCCCGTGCCGCCCTGCATCCACCGCGCCCCAGAAAACAAGCCCGGCTCACCGCGTCTGCTGCTAATCAGCTGAGCTACTTGACCAGCGTCAGCTTCGACGGATAGCGGCGTTCGGCGTTCCACTCGCCGAGGTAGATATCACCGTCGGAATCGACGAAAAGGTCGTGGCCGTGCTTGAAGATCGGCTGGGCCTGGCTGAGCGGCTGGAGCTTGCCGTCGACGTACTTGGGCTCATTGCCGCCCGGGGCGCTGAGGACCTTCTTGGTGGCGCGGTCCAGGACGAGCAGGAAGCCCGACTGAGCGAGGCGCTTGCCCTTGGCGTCCTTGCTCCAGCAGACCGCGGTGTAAATCTTATCACCGCGGAAGAAGAGCTGGCCGGCGAAGGCGCCCGGCAGGTCTAAAGTGTCGACGTGCTTACCGTCCAAGGTGAACGCCTTGATCTGGTTTTGAGCGCGCGAAGGCACCCAGACGAGCGGGCCACGCGGGTCGGCGGCATCGATCGAGATACCATGCGCGTTGCTGAGGCTCGCGGCATCCTTCGTCGGACCGCCCCATTTCTTGATCAGCTTACCCTCGAGCGAGAATTCGTAGATCAAGTTCGAGCCGTAGCCGTCGGCGACCAGCAACGTGCCGGCCGGCGTCCAGGCGACATCGCACGGCATGAACTTGCCGTCACTGAGGCCAAGCTCCTTCGGCGTGGGGAACTTGCGTACGACCTTGCCGTCGGTCGTCAGCAGCGTGATGCGACCTTCGACCGCGGACGGATTCCAGCCCTCGGCCGCCATGTGCCAACCCGAGTCCACGTGTACGAGGTACTCCACGCCGTCCTTTTCAAAGATCTCCAGACCATGGCCGCCACCGAGCCCGGCGCTGATCGAACGGACATAGCGGCCATCCTTCTCGAAGACGAGGAAGTCGTTCTTCGGGTGATCCGTCACCAAGTAGATGCGACCCGCCTTATCCTCGGCCAGCGCGTGCGCGTTGACGATGGGCGCGACCACCGGATCGACCTTGGCCCACTTGAGGTCGAGGGAATAGCGGGCCGCACCATGACCAAGGACGACCGGGGAATCAGCAGCGAGGAGCGGAGAGACCAGGAACAAGGCGAGCAGGCGCATGAGCAGGATTGGTTCATCCTGTCGCCACGACCCAGCAGACGCAAGCCTCTGGGTTGAACTCGCCTTGCCTTCACCTCACCCCGGGCTTGGATGGGGCCAAACCTTAGACCCTGCCTGTCGACGAACCCATGACCCCGGCCCAACTCAAGACCTCCGCGGAAATCGATGCGCAGCCGCCTCGCGGCCTGTCACGCGAGGCGCGGTCGCTTTGGTTCATCAAGAAGGGCGACTGGGAGGCGGCCCATAATATCGCCCAGGACATCGAGACTCCCGTCGGCTCGTGGATTCACGCCCTGCTGCACCTGATCGAAGGCGACCTCGGCAACGCCCGCTACTGGTTCGCCGAAGCCGGCCGGCCGGCGAAGAAACCGTCGCAGGTCGACGAACTCTGGGAAGAAATCGCCGGAGTCGTGCTGAAGTGAGGGGTTGGGTTTGACGCTTCAGGCCTTCCCGCCTCGATAGCGGCATGTCCGCTCAGCCACGCCGTGCCCTGACCGGCGTGCCTTCGCACGCCTGGGCGGCCTGCGCCTGCTCGGAAGGCGCCGAGCGAAGTGTGATCGTCTTCCTGGCCTCGAACCTCGGCGCCGCGGAGACCTTCGCCGAAGAGACCGCCCAGCTGCTGACCCTGCTCAACGACGCACAGCCGGTCGCCCGCACCCTCACCGAGGCCGATGCCGCCGTCCCGGCCTTCGAAGCCGACTGCGACCTCCTCGGCGTCCTCTCGCTGCTCCGCCATGGCGGACATGACGCGAAGCGGCCGCTGCTCATCGCCTGCACGCCGGGTTCGCTCACGCGCCGCTCGCCGGCCCCCGAAGCCACCGCCAAGGCTGAGATCGTCGTACGCAAAGGGGAGAAGCTCGCCCTGCGCGATTTCGCGAAGCGCCTGGCCGAAGACTTCGGCTACGCCCACGAGGCCCTCTGCGAACAGCCCGGCGAATACGCGCTGCGCGGCGGCATCCTCGACGTCTATCCGTTGAACGCGCAGATGCCCGTGCGCATCGACCTCTTCGGCGACGTCGTCGAGTCGCTCCGTCCGTTCGACCCCGCCACGCAGCGCAGCGAAGGCGAGGTCGACGGCCTCGTCATCTGCGCGCCGCGCGACGATTCCGGCTCCGCCCCCGAGGCGCCGTTCTTCCGGCACCTGCCG
>JAUMEU010000184.1:0-1956 GCA_032120295.1 Opitutales bacterium
CCGCGACGACGCAGCGAGAAGTCGACCGTCGGTTTGTCGGCCTTCAGGACGAAGTCCGCGAGATCGTCGCCGGCGCCGAGCCAGGCCAGGATGCCGTCGCCGTCCCAGCCCCAGGGAATGACCTTCTCGTGGATGATGCTGTGGGAAGCCAGATGCCAGCGGTGTTCCGAAGCGTAAGTGGCGATGCCTTGAAGGAGCCGGTGGTCATACCAGCCGAGGGCGAGGAGCACGTTCCGGGGGCGTTTCATGGCTGGGAGCGGCGCGTCAATGCGAAGGGTTTATAAATCGGCACAAGGGGGCGTCGGGTCGGTCGATGTGCGGATGCGGATGCTTTGGGCGAAATTCCCATTGTTTAATGGGCTATGACACAATCATGAGCTATCGCCAGCGGCGTGCAATCGCCGATAACTGCAGGAACTATCCGAATATCGGCATACCTACCGAATCCTCCGGCTTAGCCGTCCTTGCGGGCGTCGAGGTCCATCCAGCGGGACAGCGCCTCGGCGTGCTCGGCTTCCGCGGCATGGAGGCGCTTCTGGAGCGCGGCCGCCTTGGCTCCGCCATCCTTATAGATTTCGGGGTCGCCCAGCTGGACGCTGATCTGGGCCTGTTCGGTTTCGAGCTGCTCGATCTTGCCGGGCAGCGTCTCCAGTTCCTTGCGTTCCTTGTTGTTGAGCTTCGCACCGGCCTGGGCCGGGGCGGAAGATTTCGCGGCGGCGGGCTTGGCGGCCGTGCCGATCGCCGCCGTGCGCTTGGCCACGGCGATACGGGCGAGTTCGTTGCGCCAGTCGGTATAACCGCCGGCATGTTCGGTCACGATGCCGTCGCCTTCGAAGACCAACGTGCTGGTCACGACGTTGTCGAGGAAGGCTCGGTCGTGGGAGACCATGATCAGCGTGCCCGTGTATTCCACGAGGATATCCTCGAGCACGTCGAGCGTCTCGGCGTCGAGGTCGTTGGTCGGTTCATCGAGCACGAGCACGTTGGCCGGCTTGGTGAAGAGGCGGGCGAGCAGGAGGCGATTACGCTCTCCGCCCGAGAGCACCTTGGCCTTGGAGCGGGCGCGCGAGGGGTCGAAAAGGAAGTCCTGCAGGTAGCTGATGACGTGGCGGGAGCGGCCTTGCACCGTGACCGTATCGCTGTCACCGGCGAGGTTTTCGGCGACCGTCTTATCGTCGTCGATCTGGTCGCGCATCTGGTCGAAGTAGATGACCTCCATCTTGGTGCCGAATTTCAGGTCGCCGGAAGTCGGCGCCAGCTGGCCGAGGAGCATCTTGACCAAGGTCGTCTTACCGGCGCCGTTGGGTCCGATGAGGCCGACCTTGTCGCCGCGGTTGAGCACGAGACTGAAGTCGCGGATGAGCGGCTTGCCGCCTGGGTAGGCGAACGCGATATTCTCCGCTTCGACGACGCGGACGCCGGAGCGCTCGGCTTCGCTGATTTCCATCTTGGCGGAGCCCGCGACATTGCGCATCGCGCCGCGTTGGGCGCGCATCTTCACGAGGGCTTCCATGCGGGCGTTGGATTTCGTGCGGCGGGCGCCCGGGCTGCGGCGGGACCAGGCTTCTTCCTGACCGAGTTTCTTGTCGAAGGCGGCGCGTTGACGTTCCTCGGCGACGAAGAGCTCTTCTTTACGGACGAGATAGGTATCGTAATCACAAGACCAGCTGGCGAGCTTGCCGCGGTCGAGTTCGATGATGCGGTTAGCCATCCGCCGCAGGAAGGCGCGGTCGTGCGTGACGAAGAGCAGGGGGATCTTCTGTTCGAGCAGGAACTCTTCCATCCACAGGATCGAATCGAGGTCCATATGGTTGGTCGGCTCATCGAGCAGCAGCAGGCCGGGCTTGGCGGCGAGGGCCTTGGCGAGGAGGCAGCGGCGCTTCAGGCCGCCGGAGAGGGCGTCGAAGGCGCGGTCTTCGGGGAGTCCGAGGCGGGCGATCAGGTCGTCGACGCGCA
>JAUMEU010000185.1:0-4175 GCA_032120295.1 Opitutales bacterium
TATCCCTACCCCTACCCCAAATTCGTCATGCGCCCCACCCTGCTCCTCCTCGCGCTCCTGGCCATGCTACCTCGCCTCGCGGCCGACGACAGCGCGCGACGCTACTTGGGCAAAGCCGACGCCTGGTTCGCGTCCGCGGAGGCCAAGAAGGTCGCCGACATCATCCTTACCTATCAGGCCGATGCCGGCGGCTGGCCGAAGAACACCGATACGGTCAGCCAGCCCTACGACGGCGACCGGACTAAACTCCAGCCGACCTTCGATAACAAGGGCACGGTGGACGAGCTCCGCTTCATGGCGCGCATGGTCAACGCCACGCAGGCCGAGGCCTATCGCAACTCCTTTGACCGCGGCTTGGCTTACGTATTAAAAGCCCAATACGCGAACGGCGGCTGGCCGCAGTTCTTCCCGCTGCGCAAAGGTTATTACGACCGCATCACCTACAACGACGGCGCGATGGTGCGCGTGCTGGAATTCATCCGCGAGGTCGGGCGCGACGCCCGCTACGCCTTCCTCGACGCCAAGGTTCGCGTATCCTGCCTCCAAGCCTTCGACCGCGGTATCGCCTGCATCCTGAAGTGTCAGATCGTCATCGACGGCCAGCCGACCGTCTGGTGCGCGCAGCACGACGAGAAGACCTTCGCTCCGGCCAAAGCACGTTCTTACGAACTCCCATCGTTCAGTGGCAGCGAGTCCGTCGGTATCGTACGGCTGCTGATGAGCCTCGATAACCCTTCGGCCGAGATCCGTGCTGCGATCGAGGGCGCCGTCGCCTGGTTCGAAGCCCATCGTGTCAAAGGCCAGCGGCTCGAGACCACGAAGACCCTGCTCGGCGGCAAGGACCTCGTGATGGCGCCGGATCCGGCCGCCCCTGACCTCTGGGCCCGTTTCTACGACCTGAAGACCGGCCAGCCCTATGTCTGCGACCGTGACGGCATCCCGAAGCCCAAGCTGGCGGACATCGGCCACGAACGCCGTAACGGCTACAGCTGGTTCGGGGAATATGCCCGGGACCTGCTCGCCAAAGACTATCCCGCCTGGAAAAAGGGGCTTCGCTAGGAACCAACGGCGGCGGCTTGCAGTCTCAATCGAAAGCCCTCATAAAGAGGGTCCCCACCGATGTCTTTGCGACTGCTCAGCCTGTCTGCCTGCCTATTGGCCTCGTCCGGCGCCGCCCTTTCGGCCGCTTCGGACGACTTGGCCGAGAAGGCCGTGGCCCTCCTGGACGAGCGTTGCTTCAAGTGCCACAGCCATGCCGCCGGCAAGAACAAGGGCGGACTGGTCATGGACAGTCTCGCGGGACTCACCACCGGCGGAGACGGTGGCGCCGCCCTCGTCGCCGGCGACCCGGACGCCAGCCTCTTCCTTAAGAACATCCTCTCGACCGACCCGGACGTGATGATGCCCCCCAAGGGCGACCGCCTCACCAAGGATGAAGTCTCCTTGCTGCAGGCCTGGGTGAAGTCTGGCGCAGCCTGGCCGAAGAGCCGCACCAAGGCGCCCGTCGCCGGTCGCTATCTTCCCGGCACCATCGGCGCGAAGGAGAAGGCCTGGTGGGCCTACCAGCCGATCAAGCGCGCGGAACTTCCTGCCGGCAGCGCCGTCCACCCTGTCGACCGTTTCCTCGATGCCCGTCTCGCCAAGGAAGGCCTCACGCCCTCCGGCGAAGCCGAACGCGCCGTGCTCATCCGTCGCGTCACCTTCGACCTGACCGGCCTGCCGCCCTCGCCCGAAGAGGTCACTGCGTTCGTCCAGGACAACGAGCCCCAAGCCTACGACCAGCTCGTCGACCGTCTGCTGGCCTCGCCCGCCTACGGTCAGCGCATGGCCCGCGCGTGGCTCGACCTCGTGCGCTACGCCGACAGCGACGGCTTCCGCATCGATGACTTCCGTCCGACCGCCTGGCGCTATCGCGATTACGTCATCAAGGCCTATAACGACAACAAGCCCTACGACCGCTTCGTGCAGGAGCAGATCGCCGGCGACGAACTCTTCCCGGGCGACCCCGACGCGCTCACGGCCCTCGGCTACCTCCGCCATTGGATCTACGAATACAACAACCGCGACGCCCGCGGCCAGTGGGAGAACATCCTGAACGACGTCACCGACACCACCGGCGACGTCTTCCTGGGCGCCGGCATGCAGTGCGCCCGCTGCCACGACCATAAGTTCGACCCGATCCTGCAGCGCGACTACTACGCCCTCCGCAGCTTCTTCAACAACACCGTGCCCGTCGAGGACCGAGCCGCCTGGACCGAAGCGCAGGCCGCCGAGCACACCCGCCAGCGGGCGAAGTGGGAAGCGGAGACCAAGGCCATCCGCGACGAGATCGCCGCCCTTGAACTGAAATACCGCGAGACGGCCACCCGCAAGGCCGTCGACATCTTCCCCGACGACGTCCAGGCGATGATCAATAAGCCGGCGGCGCAGCGCACGCCCTACGAAGAGCAGGTCGCCGCCCTCGCCTGGCGCCAGGTCGACTACGAATATAACCGCCTCGACCGCTTCATCAAGGGCGAGGCCAGCGTCAAGCACGCCGACCTGAAGCGTAAGCTGGCCGAGCACGACAAGCTCAAGCCCGCCGAACCGCCTTACGTCCTGTCCGTCCGCGAGACCGGTTCGGAAGGCTTCGACGCCGTCATCCCGAAGAAGAACACCGTCGTCCCGCCGGCCTTCCTGACCGTCCTCAGTTCGCAGTACCCCGCCCCGCCCGCGACGATCGCGCCGGTCGCCGACGGCAGTTCCACCGGCCGTCGCGCCACGCTCGCCCGCTGGCTGACCGACAAGTCCAACCCCTTCACCGCGCGCCTCGCGATGAACCGCCTCTGGCAGCTCTGCTTCCGCCGCGGCCTCACGCCCTACGCCAGCGACTTCGGCAACCTCGGCGAACCACCCACGCATCCTGAGCTCCTCGACTGGCTCGCCGACGAGTTCATGGCCAAGGGCTGGGACCAGAAGGCGATGACCCGACTGCTCGTGACCAGCGCCGCCTACCGCCGCTCGAGCCAGCCCGCCGAGGTCGCCCAAGGCCAGCTGAAGGACCCGCAGAACACCCTGCTCTGGCGCTTCCAGCCCCAGCGCCTCGAGGCCGAGCAGATCCGTGACGCGCTCTACGCCGCCTGCGGCGAGCTCAAGGCCGACAAGCAGGCCGGCCCCAGCGTGATCTACGGCGAGCCCGTGCGCAGCATCTTCACGCGCATCATGCGGAACAACCGCGACCCGCTCGCCGACATCTTCGACGCCCCGCAGTGGTTCAGCAGCGCCTCCTCGCGCGATGTGACCACCACGCCCATCCAGTCGCTCCTGCTGCTCAACAGTCCGTTCATGCTGAAGCGCAGTGAGACCCTCGCCCGCCGCGTGATCGCCGATGCCCCGGGTGATGAGGCCGCGCAGGTGCGCCGCCTCTACCAGCTCCTCTACGCCCGTGCGCCCTCCGCCACCGAGGCCAAGCGCGCCGCCGCCTTTCTCCAAGAAGTCGGCGGCCAACGTACCACCGCCGTCGTCACCGCGGCGATCGCCCGCGACTTCCAGCCCGAGAAGGTCCCCTTCCGCGACGGCCAAGGCGCGCAGTTCGCCGCCGGCCACCGCCGCCCCTTCTTCGCCCCGGGCGCACAGGAGAAAGACCTCGCCGCCGGCTTCACCATCGAAGCGGTCGTCGTCCCCCGCTCGATCAGCGAAGGCGGCGCCGTGCGCGTGATCGCCGCGCAGACCGGCAAAGGCAAGGGTGAGGGCTACTGGCAGTTCGGCGTCACGGGCCAGAAGTCCCGCCGCGCCCCGAAAGTCCTCGTCCTCCAGGCCTATGGCCCGCTCCTCGGCGGGACCTTCGGTGAAGCGGTCGCCTTCTCCAACCTGCGGGTCGACCTCAACAAGCCTTACTACGTGGCCGCCTCCGTCCGCTACGCCACGCCGCAACGTCCGGGCGAAGTCGGCTTCACGCTCAAAGACCTGGCCAACGACGACGAGCCCCTGCTGCACGACAGCGTGAAAGTAAGCCTCACCGGCGTGAAGACCGCGACGGCGCCCCTGCAGCTCGGCGGCAAGAACGCCGACACCGACGGTTCCTTCCACGGTGTCGTTGACGAAGTGCGCTTCAGCTCGGGCGCCCTTCCCGAGGAACAGCTCCTCTACTCGACCGAAGAAGTCCGCTCTTCCACGCTGGGCTTCTGGCGCTTCGA
>JAUMEU010000186.1:0-2035 GCA_032120295.1 Opitutales bacterium
AGGAATCAGGTTGTTGATCGGGCAGCCGCTGGCCATCCCGCTGATGAGCTTGCCCGTGTGGCAGAACGGCACGCCGCAGTCCATGCAGCGGGCGCCCTGTTTCTGGAGCTTCTCATCGGAGTGATGGTGGTGGATCTCCTTCCAATCGCCGATGCGGGTGAGGGCATCGCGGTCAGGCGGGAGTTCGCGCTGGTATTCGACAAATCCGGTAGGTTTTCCCATGGTGCAGAAGGTGCTTGGTGTGGACGAGGTGGGTGATCAGCCGCCGCCGACGCGGGCGAGGTCGCGAGAGTTGATCTCGAAGGCTTCGTTGAGGGCGGCGTCGCCGCTGAGTCCCTTGGCCTGGGCCGTCGCGATGGCCTGGAGGACTCGCTTGTAGTCCTTCGGCATCACCTTGACGAACTTGGCGAGGGAGGCGTCCCAGTTGGCGAGGAGCTTCTTCGCCTTCTGGCTGCCCGTGAGCTCGGCGTGGCGCTCGACGAGGGCGCGGAGTTCGCCCGCATCGTTGGCGTCAGGCTTCTCGAGGCCGACCATCTGCTTGTTGCAGCGGACGGCGAAGTCGCCCTTCTCGTCGAGGACATAGGCCACGCCGCCGCTCATGCCGGCGGCGAAGTTGCGGCCCGTGGCGCCGAGGATGACGACGCGACCGCCGGTCATGTACTCGCAGCCGTGGTCACCCACGCCTTCGACGACGGTGGTGACGCCGGAGTTGCGCACGCAGAAGCGTTCGCCGGCCATGCCGCGGAAGAAGGCCTCGCCGGAGGTCGCGCCGTAGAGGGCGACGTTGCCGAGGATGATGTTGTCTTCGGCGGGGAAGGTCGCCTTGGCGTCAGGGTAGACGATGACGCGTCCGCCGCTGAGGCCCTTGCCGACGTAATCGTTGGCGTCGCCTTCGATCTCGATGGTCACGCCCGGGGGGACGAAGGCGCCGAGGGACTGGCCCGCGCTGCCCTTGAACTTCAGGTGGATGGTGCCGTCCGGCAGGCCGTCGGGGTGGCGCTTGGTGATCTCGTTGCCGAGGATCGTGCCGACCACGCGGTGGATGTTCTTGATCTCGCCTTCGAAGCGGACCGGCTCGCCCTTCTCGATGGCCGGCTGGCACTTCGCCAGGAGGACGGAGAGGTCGAGGCCCTTCTCGAGGCCGTGGTCCTGCGTCTCGGTGCAGAAGCGACCCACTTCGGGGCCGGCCTTCGGCGAGTAGAGGAGTTTGGAGAGGTCGATGCCCTTGGCCTTCCAATGGTCGACGGCGTGGCGGGCTTCGAGGACGTCGGTGCGGCCGACCATCTCGTTGAGCGTACGGAAGCCGAGCTGGGCCATGATCTCACGGACTTCCTGGGCGATGAAGCGCATGAAGTTCACGGTGTCTTCCGGACGACCGGTGAAGTTCTTGCGGAGCTCAGGGTCCTGGGTGGCGACGCCGACCGGGCAGGTGTTGAGGTGGCACACGCGCATCATGATGCAACCGAGGGTCACCAGCGGGCCCGTGGCGAAGCCGAACTCTTCGGCGCCGAGGAGGGCGGCGACGACGACGTCACGGCCGGTCTTCAGCTGGCCGTCGGTCTCGACGACGATGCGGGAGCGGAGGTTGTTGAGGACGAGGGTCTGGTGGGTCTCGGCGAGGCCGAGTTCCCACGGCAGGCCGGCGTGCTTGATGGAGGTCTGGGGCGAAGCGCCCGTGCCGCCGTCGAAGCCGGAGATCAGGACGACGTCCGCGTGCGCCTTGGCCACGCCGGTGGCGATGGTGCCGACGCCGACTTCCGAGACGAGCTTGACGCAGACGCGCGCGGCGCGGTTGGCGTTCTTCAGGTCATGGATGAGTTCCGACAGGTCCTCGATCGAGTAGATGTCGTGGTGCGGGGGCGGGGAGATGAGGCCCACGCCGGGGGTGGAGTAACGGACCTTGGCGATCGGCGGGTAGACCTTGCCGCCGGGGAGCTGGCCGCCTTCGCCGGGCTTCGCGCCTTGGGCCATCTTGATCTGGATTTCCTTGGCGTTGGTCAGGTAGCGGCTCGTGACGCCGAAGCGGCCCGAAGCG
>JAUMEU010000187.1:0-4153 GCA_032120295.1 Opitutales bacterium
AAGAAGACGGCCTCCGACGCCCAGAACTGGTCCCTCGAGCAGTATAACTACCTCTACTCCGGCGCCTACGGCTCCGACACGTATAAGGTCAGCAAGCCCGGAGAAAAGGGTTCGGACCAGGTCCCGGTGAAGTCCGTCAAGCTCGCCGACGACGGCAAGTCCGTCTTCCTCGAAGTCGAAGGCCTCGTCCCGGTGATGCAGATGCGCATCAAGATGAACGTGAAGGCCGTCGACGGCTCGCGCGTGCCGGATGACATCGCCCACACGATCAACGTGGTGCCCGAGAAGGAAGGCGAAGACTACCGCTCGTTCGCCAAGTAAGCTGAGGCGAATTCCTCATCGACGAAGGCCCGGTTCACGCCGGGCCTTCTTGTTGGGGGCTTGCCTGACGACAGGAATGCCTCCCAATGGAAGCATCCCGCCGCCATGCGTCTCCGCCGTTTCCTCTGCCTGCTCGCCACGACCCTCGCGACCGCCCTCTCCGCCCAGGATCTCCCGGGCCTGAAGGTCACCTTCACCGCCGCCGGTCAGACCGACGTCCGTACGGACCGCCTCTTCGCTCTTTACGTTCCCGCCGGCCAGGCGCCGACGCCCTTCCTCCCGGCCGGCCCCTTCACCGCGAAGTGGGAAGGCGACCTGCAGTCGCCGATGCGCGGCACGTTCAAGCTCTCGGTCGAGACTTCCGGCCAGTTCAAGCTGAGCCTCAACGGCCAGCCGCTCCTCGATGGCCCCGGCATCAAGACGGTGCAGCTCAACAAGGGCCCGAACCGCCTCGTGGCGGAGATCGCCGGCGCGGCGAAGGGTGACACGTTCGCGCGCCTCAGCTGGGCTTCGAAGGACTTCCCGCTCGAGCCGGTGCCGCCGACGATCCTCACGCACCCGGCGGACAAGGACCTCGACCTCGCCGCCCAGCGCCGCGAAGGCCGCCTCCTCTTCGCGCAGATGAATTGCGCCGCCTGCCACGCCGACGCCGCCCGCCTCCCTGCGAAAGGAACCGGCATGCCGGAGCATGGCCAGAACGCCCCCCTGCTCTCGGAACTCGGCGTGAAGTTCAAGGCGCCCTTCCTCGCCGATTGGATCCATGATCCGCATTCCATCCGTCCGCACTCACTGATGCCCAAGGTGCTGACCGGCGCCGGCGCCGAACAGCAGGCCGCCGACCTCGCCGCGATGCTCACGCAAGGCGCGAAAGCCAAGGAAGGCGCCGTCGACCTCAAGCTCGCGCCGCAAGGCGGCGAACTCTTCGCCAACCTCGGTTGCATCGCCTGCCACCAGCATCCCGACTTCGAAGGCAAGGACGCCCATGACCGCGTACCGCTCGGCCACGTGAACGACAAGTGGCACCCGGCCGCTCTCGTGGAATACCTGCAGGATCCGGCCAAGCACTATCCGGCGACACGCATGCCCCACTTCCGCCTTGAGGAAGAAGAAGCCACGCAGCTCGCAGCCTTTCTGCTCGCGAACTCCCGCATGATCAAACGCAAGATGATCGCCGGCGACGCCACCCGCGGCGCCGCGCTCATCGTGAGCGCCGGCTGCCTCAACTGCCATGCGGGCATGCCGGCGACCACCCAGCCGCCGCTCGCGAAAGTCCTCGTCGCCGGTGACAAGGGCTGCCTCTCCCCTGACGCCTCCGCCCGCGCCACGGCGCCTGACTTCGCGCTCACCGGAACGCAGCGCGCCGCGCTGAAGGCTTTCCTCGCGACCGACTTCGCCTCGCTCAAGCAGGACACCCCGGCCGAATACGCCGAGCGTCAGATCAAGAACCTCAACTGCGTCGCCTGCCACGCGCGCGACGGCGCGGTCAGCACGTGGACCAAGGTCGACGGCGAAGCCAAGAAGCTGCGCGATGCCCTGCCGGCCAAGGAACACGTCGAAGGCGAACCCGTGCATGACGCGCCGATTCCGCCCCTCACCTGGCTCGGCGAAAAACTCCGCCATGATTGGATGAGCAAGTTCATCGCCGGCCAGATCGAATACAAACCGCGTCCGTGGCTGATCGCCCGCATGCCCGGATTCGCCCACCACGCCGATGGTCTTTCGCTCGGCCTCAACCATCAGCACGGTCTGCCCCAGCAGGAAGCCGACGAACCGGCCGCCGACGCCGAGAAGATCGCCAACGGGGAGAAGCTCGTCGGAGCCGACGCCGGCTTCAACTGCATCACCTGCCACGCGGTCGGCGAACAGGAGGCCACCGCCGTCTTCGAAGCCCCGGCCATCAACTTCGCGGAATCCGCCGAGCGCCTCCGCAAGGGCTACTACCATCGCTGGGTGCTGGCCCCGACCCGGATCGACCCGGACACCAAGATGCCCAAGTATGCCGACCCGGAAGGCGTCACGCAGCTGACCGAACCTTACGACGGCAAAGGCCCCGACCAGTTCGAGGCCATCCGGAAGTATATTAGGTCGGTGAAGTAGGCTGAACGAGGGCCAGAGACAGGGCCAGGGCTAGGGCTAGGTGATTTAAACTGATACCTAAATAACTGATAATTAGGTTATTAGGCATCTAGGATTAGCCCTAGCCCTAGCCCAAGCCCTGGCCCTAAGGCGCAGCCTTCATTACCGATATTCGGTTAGGTCATGCCTAGGAACAAACTCGACTCAGACGGCATCTCCGTATGCTTCGTCTCACCCCAAGTCCATCTATGTCCCAACTACATCGTCGCACGTTCATCAAGAACTCCGCCCTGGCTGCCGCCGTGGCCGGACTCTCCGCTTGTACTCAGTCCAACTCCGTCGGAGCTAACGGTGACCTACGTGTCGCCGTCGTCGGCTTCCGCAGCCGCGGCAACGAGCACATCAAGGAGCTCAAGAAGATCAAGGGCGTCCGCATCGTCGCCCTCTGCGACGTCGACGCCAAGGTCCTCGCCAAGGGGCTCAAAGAAAACCCCGGCGCCAAGGGTTACACCGACATGCGCAAGATGCTCGAAGACAAGGATATCGACGCCGTCTCCATCGCCTCCCCCAACCACCTGCACGCCATCCAGGGCATCTGGACGTTACAGGCCGGCAAGCACCTCTACATCGAGAAGCCCCTTTCGCATAACATCTTCGAAGGCCAGCAGCTCGTCGCCGCCTCGAACCACTTCTCCAAGCTCGTCGTCCAGGCCGGCACTCAGAGCCGCTCCGGCGCCGGCATCCGCGCCGCCATCAAGGACGTCCACTCCGGCGTCTACGGCAAGGTCAAGGTCTCCCGCGCTATCTGCTACAAGCGTCGCAAGTCCATCGGCCCGGCCATGAAGAACGCCGTCTCAGCCGACATCGATTACGATCTCTGGAATGGCCCGGCTGACATCCAGGAATCCATCCGCGGCAACCAGACCGACAAGATTCAGGAAACCGGCTCCCAAGGCTCCGTGCACTATGATTGGCACTGGTTCTGGAATTATGGCGGCGGCGACCTCTGCAACCAGGCCATCCACGAAATCGACATCGCTCGCTGGTTCCTCAACACCCACGAAGTCGCCCCTGAGGTCGTCTCCGTCGGCGGCCGCTTCGGCTACGTCGACTGCGCCGAGACCCCGAACACCTTCATCTCGATCCACAACTACGCCGCGGCCCCGCTCATCACCGAAGTCTACGGCCTCACCTCCGACGGTCAGATCAACGGCCCGATGAACAAGTTCGGCAAGTTCAAGGAGAACAACTCCAGCGCCAAGTCGGCCAAGTCCCCGGAGATCGGCATCATCGTCGAGTGCGAGAACGGCACCATCGTGGTCCCGGATTACAACTCCGCCCAGGCCTACGACAAGGACGGTAAGTTCGTGAAGACCTACGGTAAGACCGTCGACGCCGTCGACCTCACCGGCGGCGCCTCCGGCCACCACGCCAACTGGGTCGCCCACATCCGCAAGGGCACCAACGAAGGCATCTACGCTCCGGTCCGCGAGTGCCACCTGTCCACCGCCCTCGTCCACTCCGCCAACATCTCCTTCCGCCTCGGCGCGAAGAAGAGCGCCGGCGAGATCAAGGACGCGCTCAAGGCCAGCTCCGGCCTCGCCGAAGCCTTCGGCCGCATGGCCGAACACCTCGGTCGTAACGGTGTCAACCTCGGCGAATCCAAGGCCACCCTCGGCGTCCCGCTCACGCAGGACACCAAAACCGAGCTATTCACCGGTGCCAACGCCGAGGCCGCCAACCGCGACCTCGTCGC
>JAUMEU010000188.1:0-7705 GCA_032120295.1 Opitutales bacterium
CCGGTGATGAGGCGACGCATCGTGACCCATGTGGCCTCCAGGAGCTCACCGCTCAGCAGGGATTCCCAGAACCACGCGAGGACATGCGTCGGCGCGGGGAAGAGGACTTCGCTGACGCGTCCGCTGCGCACATACCATTCCCAGCCACCGAGGAGCAGAATGGCGACGAGGGTCGGGATGACCGGGCGAGGAAGTTTCGAAGCCATGATCACTGCGCGAGGCGGGTGGAAAGGGCCGTGGTGACCTCGGCCGCGAGGTTCGCGAGCGCCGGGTCGTTCAGGCGGCGCGGCCGCGGTAGCTTGACGTCGAAGACCTGCTGGACGCGGCCGGGATTAGGCGAGAAGAGCACGACGCGGTCGCCGAGGCAGACCGCCTCGCGGATGTTGTGCGTGACGAGGACGATGGTCTTCTTGCGCTTCGTGAAGATCTCTTGGAGGTCGCCGTAGAGCTGCTCGCGGGTCAGCGCGTCGAGGGCCGAGAACGGCTCATCCATCAGGAGCACGCGCGGGTTCGGCGCGAGCGAACGGGCGAGGGCCACGCGCTGGCGCATGCCGCCGGAGAGCTCGTGCGGACGGGCCTTCTCCTTGCTGCCGAGCCCGACGAGGTTGAGGTAGTAACGGGCCGACTCGAGACGCTCGGCCTCGGTGAGGTCGGGCTTGAGACGCAGGCCGAAGAGCACGTTCTGCAGGACGTCGAGCCAAGGAAAGAGCGCGTCCTGCTGGAACATCACCAGGCGATCCCGACCCGGCGCTTCGACCGGCTGATCGCCGAGCTTGATCGCGCCTTCGTTGGTGTGCTCAAGACCGGCGAGGAGACTGAGCAGAGTGGACTTGCCGCAACCGGAAGGGCCCACGACCGCTAGGAACTCCCCTTCCCTGACATCCAAAGTAATGTCCTCCAACGCGGTGACCTGACCCGAAGCTCCATCGAAACGCTTGGTCACGTTACGCAAAGTAAGGGCCGCGGTGGCGGGGGATGTTTCGGAGCGGATGCCCATGATTCCAGAGGCGAGAGAGTGGCTGGCTCGACCTTATCCTGTCAAGTTTACTTATGTTTAAAAGATTAGGCCCTGAATCACCTGTTTTGACTCATTTTGAGGGGTCATCAACCAAGGACTCGAGCAGCGGCGCCGTCGGGGCGTCGCCTTTCAGCAACCGGGAATCCTGGGCGTCCTTGAGGGCGCGGGCGAACAGACCGGAGAGGCGGGCCCGACGGGACTCTAAGTCCTCTGGAACGGCGAAGGCGACGCGTGCCAAGGCGGGGCCGATCAGTTCGGCCTTGGGCGGCCGCGAACGCAGTTCGGCTCCAAGACCGGTCCGCACCAATTTCTCCTGCCACGTCTGATCGGCACGTAAGCGGGCGCACAGGGCATAATGCGAACGCACGAAGGCCTCGACCGCCGGCCGACGCTTCTCCAAAGCGCCGCGACTGGTGACGAGCACGGTGATCATCGACTCCTTGTTCTCGTGTACGACGACCCCGCCGAACTCGCTGGTCAGTCGTGTGACCCAAGGTTCGACCGTCCAGACCGCATCGATCTCGCCGCGGGAGAAGAGAAGCATGAGGTCGGCGTTCTGCGCCGGCACCACCCGGGCGTCGCCGCCGGCGAGGTGCACGTTGAGGCCGCCTTCCCGCAGCCAAGTGCGGGCGTCGATATCCTGCGTATTGCCCAGCTGCGGCGTGCCGACATTGCGGCCGATGAAATCCTTGGGCGTCTTCAGTCCGGAATCCTTGCGGACGACGAGCGCGTTGCCGCCCTGCGCGACCGGCGCGAGGACGCGGATCTCCGACCCTTTGGTGCGGACGTGGGCGTTGAGGGCGGGCGAGGCGCCGACGTAAGCGACGTCGATGGCCCCGGCGAGCAAGGCCTCCATGGCCGAAGGGCCGGCATTGAACGAACGCCACTCGAGTTTCACCCCGGCCGGCAAGGCGGCCTGATGGCATTCCTGGCCTTCGCGTTCCAACTGACGGGCGGCCAGAGCCGGCGCATGCGTGA
Source organism: Opitutales bacterium (assembly GCA_032120295.1). Taxonomy (GTDB): domain Bacteria; phylum Verrucomicrobiota; class Verrucomicrobiia; order Opitutales; family UBA953; genus UBA953. The sequence continues at coordinate 1,997 of JAUMEU010000188.1, forward strand.
GATTAGGAAAGAAGCCCACGCGCAGCGTGTCCGCTTCGGCCCGCGCCAAGATCGGCGCGACCAGGGCGGCGACGAGCCAGCCGAGCGAAAAGAAGAAAGAAGACGGACGCATGGACGAAGGAATCAGAAGGCTTTGAGCTGCAGCTCGAGGTAAGCGAAATCAGTATCGTCAGGGCGGACCAGACGGCGAGTCCACTCTCCGGCGACGAAATGAGCGTAACCAACGGTAACCTCAGCCTGAGGGGTCACCTGCCAGCGGAAACGGAGGTCGAACTCGTGCCCGACGTTGGTGCCACTCTGGCCGGTCTGGTCCCGGTTGTTAGCCGCATTAAAGAAACGGTCGGTCGCGCTTTCGAGATGATACCAGCTGTAGCCGAGGTCGAAGCGCAGCGTGGGCGATACCGTCGCCTCATAACGCACCTTCGGGGCCAGGATGTTCTCGAAGACGACGTAGTCGTTCGCGGACCATGGGCGACCGAAGCCGAAGAACCGCTCGAAGCGGTTATCCTCGCCATCCGTAGGACTCCGGTCGCCGGAGGCGGCGCCGTAGAAGAAACTCAGCCGGGACTTCCAGCCATCGGCGAAGCGATAACCGATCTCGGCATTGGCGGCCCAGGCAGAGATGTCCTTGGCTCCACTATGACCGAACTGCGTGATGCCGGAGGCATCGAAGTCGAAGCCGGACTTACCGAAGAGACCGTACGCGCGGAGGCCCGGCGAATGCACGACCCGTCCGCCTTCGGCGACATTCCGCTCATCCAGGCGAAGATAGAAAGGCTCGAGGGTGACGACGTCGGACCAGGCGCGCCAGTGCCCGATGGCGGCCCAGAGTCGCTTACCGTCCGCCGGCCGGTCCGGGTCGTAGAGCAGCCGATCGAGCGGCTGGACGGAGAGGAGGTCGACCTGCCAGTCATTGGCTTCCTGACCGAGGATACCATGCCAGCCACGGAAAGCATTGGCCGTATTTCGCCACTGATTATTGCCGATCAGGCGACGGTCCAGGAATTCGAAGTTATGGTTGCCGAAGCGCAGGGCGACCGGGCGCGAGTTGCCGAGGGCGTCAGCGGGCAGTAATTCCTTGAAATGCAGCTCGGCGTAGAGACGGATGAACTCCAGTTCATTCACGTCGCGGTTATCCAAAGCGTAGTCGCCGTTGTGACGATGCGAGTCCTGCAGTTCGACGGCGAACCGGAGCGGATCGACGACCTCGCGGACGCCGAGATAGAGGCGGGTGCGATGGAGGAACGGCTCGTCGACTCCGTCGCGCGCGCGTCGGATGTCGTCGTCGCGGTATTCGTAGCGGAAGCGGTAATCGAGACCGACGTCCAACCACTTGAACTCGTTGAGCCGTCGCAAGGAATCCGACCCGGAGGGCGCCACATATTTGGGTGGGTCTGGATCACGCCCGCTGCTGTAACTGGGTGCCTCCCGATAGAAGGTCGCCGCCTGGGCTCCCGACCCAGCTACGCTGAAGCCGAGCAGAGTTCGCAGCAGTGCATTGGAGGAAAAGAGGGACATTTTTGAATTAATATGATAAGTTTAGTAATGATAAAATGTATCAGGTCGAGTCCGTTCTCTTTCGATCATGGCGTAACAGAAGTAACTTTCAAACAGTTACTTGTGACGTTATTGCAAAGAAACTCTAGAACACCCCGGCAACGAACCAAAGGCTGGCGCCGACCACCAAGGCGGTGGCGACCCAGCCGAGCCCAAGGATCCAGCGCGGGGCGACGAACACCCCCATGAGCTTGGCGTCGCCCGTCATCCGCACCAGCGGCCAGCAGGCGAAGCCGAGCTGCAGGCTAAGGATGACCTGACTCCAGAGCAGCAGCGACTCCACCCTGCCCTCGCCGGCCAGGCCGATGACGAGCAAGGCCGGCGCGAGCGCGGCGAGACGCGTGGCCACGCGGACGATCCAGCCAGCCGTCTTAATCTTCAGGAAGCCCTCCAGGACGATCTGCCCGGCCATGGTGCCGGTGATGGTCGCATTCTGACCTGAAGCGAGGAGCGCGACGGCGAAGAGCGTGCCGGCGAAGGTCGCGCCGAGGACGCCATCCAGCAGGCGATGGGCTTCGCGGATATCCGTGACGGCCTCCGGGCGGCCATGGAAGGCCGCGGCGGCGAGCACCAGCAGGCCGGCGTTGACGAAGAAGGCCAGGCTGAGCGCGAGGGTAGAATCCCACGTGGCGAAACGCATGGCCTCGCGCCGTTCTTCTTCGGTGCGTCCGAAGTCACGCGAGCCGACGATCGACGAATGGAGGTAGAGGTTATGCGGCATGACCGTCGCGCCGATGATGCCGAGCGCCACGAAGAGCATGCCGGGACGGGTGAGCACGTCGGTCGTGGGGATGAAGCCTTTCATCATCTCGGCGACGACCGGCTGCGCGAGCAGCAGCTCCACGCCGATACAGGCCGCGATGGTCAGGACGAGCACGGCGACGAGGGCTTCGAGCCAGCGGTAGCCGAGACGGGTGAGCGCGAGCAGGACGAGCACGTCCAACGCGGTGATGATGGAGCCGAAGAAGAGCGGAATGCCGAAGAGGATCTGCAGCGCGATGGCCGATCCGAGCAGTTCGGCGAGGTCCATCGCGATGATGCCCAACTGGGCCGCGACCCAGAGGAACTTGCCGACGAAGGGCGAGTAGCGTTCCCGGCAGGCCTGGGCGAGGTCGAGTCCGGTCGCGACGTTCAGGCGCACGCAGAGGTGCTGGAACAGGATCGCCATCAGGTTCGACAGCAGGATGACCCAGAGCAGCGCGTAACCGAACTGCGAGCCACCGGCGAGGTCGGTGGCCCAGTTACCGGGATCCATGTAGCCGACGGAGACCAAGAAACCCGGACCAACGAAACCGAGGAAACGACGGAAGGCGCTCAGGCGAGAGGCATTACGGTCGGGGTGCGGTTCGCCTGTTCTCATCAGAGTGGAGCATCACGGCCCGGTGAACCATGTCAACCCGCCGCCCGCCTGATGGAATCAAAGGCCAAAATAGACCAGAGGGCCGTACGCCAGGCGTGGGAGCGAACGAGACTCGCGAGTGCGGGCGACCCCGGGCCCTCGAGCTGCAGACGCCCGTGACACGGCACCGACCACAGGGCCGTCAGGGCCCAACAGGCGAGGACCAGCCCAAGGGCCGGCCACCCTTCCCCTGCGCTGAAGACCAACCAGGCATGACCGCCCAGCTGCAGGAGCAGCAAGGGGCCGACGATCCGGCCGACCTTCCGCGTATAGTCCTCATGGTACCGGGCGAATTCCGCGGGCTGCCAGCGGGCGAAGTCCGGATAGGTGCAGAGCAGGATCAGCCAGGACACCGCGGCCATGGCGACGTCGACGCAGGCCAGCCCGAGGCTCAGTAAACGAGGGTCCATGACGGCACCGAAATCGGTTTTACCCTTTGCACAAGCCTGCCGGACGCTAAAACCAAAGCATGCCCCGCTCCCTCCTCGGCCTGCTCCTCGCCGCGCTCTCGTGCCTCCTGCCGCTTGGCGCCCAGGAGACCCCGCCCAACATCGTGATCCTCTTCGCCGACGACCTCGGCATCAACGACCTCGGTTGCTTCGGTCGCAAAGACCAGCGCACGCCCAACCTCGATCAGCTCGCCGCCGACGGCGCCCGCTTCACGCAGGCTTACGCCGCCGCTTCGGTCTGCTCGCCTTCGCGCGCCGCCCTGATGACGGGCCAGAGCCCCGCCCGCCTGAAGATCACGACCTTCCTCACCGGACGCCCCGACCGCTCCTCGCATCGCCTGCTGAGCGCGCCGATCAACCTGCACCTACCGGCCGGAGTCCCGACGCTCGCCGAACTGCTCAAGTCCAAGGGCTACGTGTCCGCCGCCGTCGGCAAGTGGCATCTCGGCGGCAAGGGCCATCAGCCGACCGACCATGGCTTCGACGAATACTTCCCCGGCCGCGCGAATCCCGGCGCAGAATCGCCCCAGGGCGGCAAGGGCGAGCTCGGTCAGGCGGACTTCGCCGCGACGTTCATCGCGAGGAACAAGGCCAAGCCCTTCCTGCTGTATCTCGCCTTCGATAACCCGCACATCCCGCTCGCCGCGCCGGCCAAAGGCATCGCGGCCAATGCGCAGTCCTTCCACCCGACCTACGCCGCGCTGATCGAATCGCTCGACACCGCCTGCGGCCGTGTGCTCAAGGCGCTCGACGAGCATGGCCTCGCCCAGAACACGCTGGTGGTCTTCGCCTCCGACAACGGCGGCGTGCACATCTCCGAGCTCAAGGAAAGCCCCGCGACCTACAACGCTCCCTCTCGCGCGGGCAAAGGCTACCTCTACGAAGGCGGCCTCCGCACGCCGCTGATCATCCGCTACCCCGGACGTCTCGCCTCGCGCGTGATTTCCGAACCGGTGGTGCTGGGTGACCTCGTGCCCACGATCTGTGCGCTCGCCAAGGTGCCCGCCCCGAAGACCCTAGATTTCCAGGATATCTCGCCGTTGCTGTTCGACCGCAAGCCGCCGGCCGACGCGGCGAAGCGCCCGCTTTTCTGGCATCAGCCCCACTACATGAACCAGGGGGGCAAGCCCGGCGGCGTGGTCCGCGAGGGCGATTGGAAGCTCATCGAACAATACGAAGACGGCAGCCTCGAACTCTACGACCTCGCCAAGGATCCGAGCGAAAAGACCGACCTCGCCGCCGCCGAGCCGGCGCGGGTCGCCGCGATGCGCGGCAAGCTCGAAGCCTGGCGCCGGAGCGTCGGCGCCGAACCCACCAAGGCCAACCCGGATTTCGACCGCGCCGCCTGGGAGGATTGCTTCGTCAAGACCGACGCCACGAAGCTCGCGGCCCTACCGACCTCGGAAGCCATGCGCCCCGTCCTCGCCGATTGGCGCAAGGCCATGGACGCCCGCGCCACCGCAGGCCCCAACGCCTTGATCTTCCTCGAAGCCCGCGACGCCCAGGTCAAGGCCGTGAAGATGAAATATGAAGAGCCTCCCCAGAAGGACACGCTGGGCTACTGGACCAACCCCGCTGACACCGCGTCATGGACCTTCACCGCGCCCAAGGCGGGCAGCTACCGCGTGACCGTGCTCCAGGGCTGCGGCAAGGACAATGGCGGCTCCATCGTCGCCCTCGACACCAAGCAGGGCTCGTGCGAGTTCACCGTCGAAGAGACCGGTCACTTCCAGCGCTTCGTCCCGCGCGAAGTCGGCAAGCTGACGCTCGTCGCCGGCGAGAACACGCTCACCGTGCGCCCGGTCAAGATGGCGAACAAAGCGGTCATGGACCTCCGTCGCGTGATCCTTGAGCGCGTCGAATAAGCCCTCAGAGGGTCGCGAGCAGGGCCCGCAGTTCCGCCTCGGGCTCCTCGTGTCCCTGCGACACGGCGAGCGCGAGCGCGTCCGCGAACGCGGCCTTGGCGCCCTCCCGGTCGCCGACGGCGAGCAGGCTCTTACCCAGCAGGATACGCGGCATCATCCAATCGGCCTTGGAGGCCGCGGCGAGGCGCAGGTGCTCGACGGCCCCGGCGGGGTCGCCTTCGGTGAAGAGCGCCTGCCCGAGCGAGAAACGGAAGAGCGGGTTCGCCGGATCGGCCGCGACGTGCCGGCGGAAGATCTCAGAACGGGCCATGCTTACTTCTTCGGTTTGGCCGACGAGCGGCGGAAGATAACCATCGAGAGCCTGGGCAAGCGGACCTCGATCGAGTAGGGACGGCCCTGGCACGGGATCGCTTCAGCGACCACGCCGCCGAGGTTGCCG
>JAUMEU010000189.1:0-2510 GCA_032120295.1 Opitutales bacterium
AAGCCTGGTCGGCGTAGCAGACCTTGAGGCCCGGGATGTTGTGCAGCTTGGCGGCGGCACGGCGGGCCTGGTCGCGGCCGGCGACGCAGGAGGCGGCCATGCCGGCTTCGCCGCGGGCGAGGATGGCGGCCCCGGCGATCGTGGCGATGAACGCCTGGTTGGAACAGATGTTGGACGTGGCCTTGTCCTTGCGGATGTGCTGCTCGCGGGTGGACATCACCATCACGATGCAGTCACGGCCGGCGTTGTCCTTGGCCTTGCCGACGAAGCGCCCCGGGGTCTCGCGGACTTCGTTCTTCTTGTCGGCGTGGTGGCGGACGGCGAAGATGCCGAGGCCGGGGCCGCCGAAGTTGGCGCCGATGGCGAGGTGCTGGCCTTCGCCGACGAGGATGTCGGCGCCTTTCTGGCCGTACTGCGCCGGAGCCTTGAGGCCACCGGTGGCGAGGAGCATCGGGTCGACGACGGCGATGGACTTCACGCCGGCGGCGGCGCACGCGTCGGTCAGGGCGTCGACGTCCTCGAGCAGGCCGAGGGCGTTGACCTGCGGGAAGATGACGGCGGCGAGCTGCTTGCCGAGACGGGCGGCCGCGGCGGCGATGCCCGCGGCGGAAAGGCGGCCGGTGGCGTCCTCGGGGGCGAGGAACTCCAGTTTCACCGAGGTGTCGGCGACGTGCGTGCGGAGGACTTCGAGGTCGGCCGGCATCAGGTTGCCGGCGACGAGCACGGTATTGGCTTCGGCGTCCGCCATGCGCACGGCGCAGACGGCGGCTTCGAAGAGCGCGCTGGCGCGCTCGTAGAGCGAGGAGTTGACGGCTTCGAAACCGGTCAGTTGGGCGAGCGTGGACTGGTAGATCCAGTGGGTGATCAGCGTGCCCTGGGAGCGCTCGGGCTGGTAAGTCGTGTAGGAGGTCGTCAGGTTGCGGATCGAACAGACGTGCCCGACGATCTCATGGGTGCGGTAGACCTGCAGGCCGTCGCCGAGGAAGGAGGTCTTGACGGAGTTCTTTTTCGAGAGGTCCTCCATGCGGTCGGCCAGGGCTTGATAGCTGAGTTCCTCAGGCAGGTCCTGCGGTCCGGCGAACTGCACCGCGCGGTCGATGTGTGCGAACATGTCCGGGAAGTCCTTCGACCCGACGGCGGCGAACATCGCCTGGATGTCGGCCTCGGTCGCCGCAATGTAATGGCGGGCGAGTTCGCGGGAGATCTTGGACGGATCGTAAGGCAGTTGGGCCATGGAGATGACGATGGTTTTTGAAGGAGGAAACGGGTGTCGCAACCGCCCACCAAGAGAGGGTGGGGGTATTAGAGAATCACGGTTTTGGCATAAGGTTTGGCAACCTCTCTGAGGCCTTGTGAATAAGTCTTCGACCCGTGGCGCGTTGCCATCGGCGGCGGGGTTCCCATGGTCAGCCTATGACCAAGCAGGAACGAGCCGACCACGTGGGCAAGGTGCTCGCGAAGCTCTATCCCGAGACGCCCGTCCCGCTGGACCACACCGACGCCTTCACGCTCCTGGTGGCGGTGGTGCTTTCGGCCCAGTGTACCGACAAGAAGGTCAACGAGATCACGCCGGTGCTCTTCGCCGAGGCGGGGACTCCGGCCAAGATGGCGGCGATGACCGAAGCCCGCGTGCTGACGCTCATCCGGCAGCTCGGCCTGGCGCCGCAGAAGTCCAAGGCGCTCGTCGGGCTCGGCAAGATGCTCATGGCGAAGCATGGCGGCGTCGTGCCGCGCACCTTCGAGGAACTCGAGGAGCTTCCCGGCGTCGGTCACAAGACGGCCTCGGTCGTCATGGCGCAGGCCTTCGGCGTCCCGGCCTTTCCGGTGGACACGCATATCCATCGGCTGGCGAAGCGCTGGAAACTCAGCCCGGGCAAGTCCGTCGAACAGGTCGAGAAGGATCTCAAGCGGCTCTTCCCTGAGGACAGCTGGAACCAGCTGCATCTGCGCATCATCTTCTACGGCCGCGAGCACTGCACCGCGCGCGGGTGCGACGGGAAGACGTGCGGGATATGTGGGGCGCTAGCGAAGAAATAGAGGACTGGATCGATGACAGATGGCTGAATCGATGGCAGATGAAGGATGACAGTGGGCTACGCCGATGAATAACCCTAGGCGGAAAGTAACTTATGCCGTCTGTCTTTATCGATGCAGATCTCTGTCATCTGCCATCGACTCAGTCATCTACTCTTAAGCCCTGATAAGCGCCTCATGCTTCGCCCTGAACTCGTCGGTCCAGGCGGCGGGCTGGTGTGACGTACCGTCCATGCGGCAGATCGTGCGGGAGGCCTTGGCGTAAAGGATGGCGAGGTCCGGGCTCCGGAACTCGACATCCACCGTCAGGCCGGCGGCGCGGACCTTGCGGACGCTGAGGACCAGCTTTACGTCGCACTCCGGGCGGATGGCGACGAGGTAGTGCAGGTCGATGTCGCGGACCACCACGTAGACGTCCGGCGCCACGGCGGGGTCGATGGTGTCCTTGCCCATCAAGGCGATGAACATCACCTTCT
>JAUMEU010000190.1:0-2857 GCA_032120295.1 Opitutales bacterium
TCCGGCGAGCGAGGCCAGCATGTGGCGGGCGGCTTCCATGCGCCTGGCTATCTCTGGCCAATCGTTGGTCGATACTCTCAGGCAGGTCAGTGCGAAAAGGGGAGAGGCGCCAGGCCCAAGGCCATCATCGCCGCTCTCATCGAAGTACAGAAGTTCCATCTCGTCCTCATCGGCGGGCGCACCGTTTACCGCAACTTCAGCAACCTGAGGTCTTTTCCTAGGCAGGGACGTGATCACCAACACGTTCTCACGGCCGCCGAACGGTGGCCGAGGGTAGGGGCGTGGCTACGCCGCGCCCTCCTGATGATTAGAAAGGCACGATGAATCGTGCCCCTGCCCGATACAGCTATGTCGTGACGCGGTCCCGACCCTACCCGTGACAGGTGGTGGCGGTTAGCGGTCGGGAGATGCAAAATCTCAAAGGGAGACCGGAGACCGGATAGTTGGCTGGGGTTATTAATCATGCCCGCAAGATCCTTTCCGGTTTCCGGTCTCCCCTTGAGATTTTCGGGCTCTGTTCAACCGAGCCTCTGGGCCTCCGAGCCTCTTTCGCCGCTGCATCCCTTGCCAACGTGTCAACTTGCCAACCTGCCAGCTAGTTGTGTCTCCCTCTGGCCCACTGGCCCACCGTTCAACTGGTCAACTAACGGTGTATCGTTCCGGTTTCCGGTCTCCCCTTGAGATTTTCGGGCTCTGTTCAACCGAGCCTCTGGGCCTCAGAGCCTCTAACGTACGCCCATTGCATCCCTTGCCAACGGGCCAACTTCCCTCCTAGCATCCTCTTATCCCCGCAATGCTACGCCCTCTCACGATTGCCTGCTTCCTGCTGCTCACCGCCCTGGCGCGCGCGGGCGGTCTCTTCGACGCCGGCGTCTGGGCCCCGATCGTCCTCCCGGCCGAGCCCGAGATCGAGGAACTCCATGCGGCCCGCACCTTGGCCGATTGGTGCGAGCGTGTGACCGGCGTCCGTCCCGAGACCCGTTATGAAGCCAAGGGCGTGCGCAGCCCGGCCCTCGCCATCTATGTCGGCCGGACCGCCGCCGCCCGCTCGGCCGGCATCAAGGCGCCCGAGGAAGAAGGCGATTCCGCCCGCCGCGCGGTCGTCGGCCAGTCCGTCTTCCTCCTGGGCAATAATCCCACCGCCACGCGCATCGCCGTGGGCCGCTTCTGCGAACAGCACCTCGGGGTCTTCTTCGCCTTCCCGGGCGAGCTCGGCGCCGACTGGCATCCGCGCTATCAGCTCGGCTTCCCGGGTCCGGACGAGTTCCGCCCGGACTTCCGCTGGCGTCAGCTGAGCGGGCTCAACGAACTCTCCGAAGACTGGGCCTGCTCCGTCGGCTACGGCCGGACCCCGGCCTTCTCGCACGGGCTCTACCGCGCCTTCGACCAGAAGCTCTGGAAGCAGGAGCCGATGCTCTTCCCGATGATCGGCGGCAAGGCGGTCGAACCTAAGGGCGATGGTTACGATGCGAATCCGCACCTCGACAACCCGCGCGCCCCGGAGATCGGCGCCCAATACGCGCGCGCCTTCTTCCGGCAGAACCCCGACGCCTTCTCCGTCCCCCTCGGCGTCAATGACACGGTGAAGTTCGACGACTCCGCGGAGTCCGAAGGCTGGTATCGCGACCGGCCGGTGCGCACCGACTACGTCTTCAGCTTCTACAACGCCGTCGCCGACTCAGTGTGGGCGCCCGACGGCGACCTGAAGGGCGAGCGTCACGCCATCGGCGTGCTGGCTTACCTGCAGACCCTCCGCGCTCCGACCATCAAGCTCCGCCCGGCGATCTTCCCGTGGGTGTGCGCCGACCGTACCGCCTACGGTGACCCGGCCTTCGCCGCGCAGGACCGGGCGAATGTCTCCGCCTGGGCCAAGTCAGGAGTCCGTCGTCTCGGCGTCTATGATTACCTCTACGGCGCCGAAGTGGCCTCACCTCGCGTCAACCTCACCGCCCTCATCCAATCCATCCACGTCACCTACACCGCCGGCGCCCGCGGCTGGTATGCCGAAGCCTATCCGCTCTGGGCCTTCGACGCGCCCAAGCTCTGGATCGCGGCGAAACTGCTCGAGGACCGCATGGCCAATACCGAGACCCTGCGACGGACCTGGTTCGACCGCGCCTATGGTCCCGCGGCCGACGAGATGATCGCCGCCTACGCGCAGATCGAAGCCGCGTGGAAGCGGGACGCCATCGCCGGGGGTAAGGATCAGTTCCTCCGCCACTTCCATGATCAGCGCGGCGCCCTCGTCCTCTCCGCCGGCGAGATCGCCGCGATCAGCCAGCACCTCCTCGCGGCCCAGCAGATCCTGCGCGACCCGACGAAGGATGTCGCCGCCCAGCGGCGTCAGGCCTGGCGCCTCGGTCAGTTCACCGAAGCGTGGGACCTCTACCTCGGCTACCGGGAACTCGTCCAGGCCCGCAAGGTCATCCCCTCCGCCGAAGCCCGTCTCTCCGCGCTCCGTCGTCTTACCGCCGCCGAGTCCGCTTACGTCGCGAAAGAAGCCGCCTTCAATCGCCGATGGGGTGCCTATGGCCAGCCGGTGAAGTGGCAGCTCTTCTCGGGCGAGAATCCGCGAGCCCAGTGGTCCGAGCGTTTCCTCGTCGAAGGTGCGGACAGCGCGCTCGCCCAGTGGGCCGCCACCGATCAGCCTAAGGGTTGGCTGGCCTACCGCGTCGCCCAGCAGGGTGCGACCGCGCCGGTCGCGCATCGCCATGACTTCGCCGAAACCGATACCCCGGCCGACATCGCCCCATCGTCCTTCAATCGCAGCGACCGCCTGCCGTCCGGACTCCGCTTGGTGGCTCCGGCCGGTAAGCTCGGCCCGATCGTCGCACCGGTCGCCTTGAAGGCCGACCAG
>JAUMEU010000191.1:0-3785 GCA_032120295.1 Opitutales bacterium
GCGGTGGGCGCACTCGGCGCCGTCGCACTTGCCGCTGGCGGCGAACGCCTTGGCTTCCTCGAGGCGCTTGCGGGCGACGTCCGGGGGCAGGGTGCGCGCCGAGCCGAACATCACGACCGTGTTCCGGACGTTGTATTTCTTGAACCGCACGTGCGGCTCGGTCATCTCCGTCAGGACGCGGATGCTCCGGGCCTGGGGGCTGCCCATGAACACAGGGTTGAGGTAAGCCTTGGGCGGAGTCGGCCTCAGTTTGCCTTTTTCTGGGGTCATCAGGCTATCCTCCCCCGCCGTCGGGCACCTGCAAGCCGGGAAGCGTGGGGCTTGACACCCTTGGGGGCGTCCCCTTGGCTGTCCCCTTTAAAGCCATGCATCCGACCTACCGTCCGTCTAAGATCTCCCGCGCCCGCAAGTGCGGTTTCCGCGCCCGTTCCAAGACCCCTGGTGGCCGTAAGGTCCTGGCCAAGCGCCGTGCCATCGGCCGCAAGCGCCTCGGCGCTTCCTAAGCCCCATGCGTCTCCCGCGGGAGCGTCGAATTCGCGCCTCGGCCGAGTTCAGTCGCCTCCGCCAAGAAGGCTCGCGACTCGATTGCGGGCCTTTTCTTTTGAACTTCCGGCCGTCGGGTGCCCCGGGTCCGGCCCGGTTCGCCGTGATCGCCGCCAAGAAGAACCTGCCGTTGGCCGTCGATCGTAACCGGGCCAAGCGTCTGGCACGGGAACTCTTCCGCACCGATGCCGCCGCCTTCCCGGCCGGGTGGGAAGTCGTGCTCGTCATCCGCTCGGGCATGCTGAAACGCTCGCTGGCCGAGCTGCGTAAGGTCTATGCCGTCGCGGCCGCGCGCATCGTGGCGGCCAAGTCCGGCCCGGCTGCATGAGCGAACCGCGTCCATCCCTGCTGGCGTGGTTCGCCTTGGGCTTCGTCCGATTCTACCAACGTTTCCTTTCCAAGCCGCTGCATCTGATCCCCGGTTCGGGTTGTCGCTATCATCCGACCTGTTCCTGTTACACCGCCACGGCGCTCGCGCGCTTCGGTTTCTTCAAGGGAGGCTGGATGGGCTTTCGTCGCATCTGTCGCTGTCATCCTTGGGGAGGCTCGGGCGTCGACGAGGTGCCGGAGCGCTGAAAGCCGCGGCCTGCCGCTTATTAGCCTCGCCCTGTGCCGCCGATGAAGCGTCCGCTGACCCGCGAGGTCAGTTCGACCAGTTGACGATGTTGTCGGCGCGGAACGGTCCGTTAGAACCGCTTTCGTCGAGATAGCTGGCCGGGATGATGCCCGAACGGGTCATCGTGCTGCCGCCGGAGGGGGCCGGATCCCAGTACTCGGCGAGGGCGGGAGCTTCGCCCTGGACGGCCGGCTCGACGAAGTTGGCCGAGCAGGAGACGAGGAGGAAGTTGGGCGATTTCCACTGCAGGAAGATGGCTTGGCTGGACAGCACGCGGTAACGATAATCGTAAGGATTGCCCCAGGCGTCGACGAACTCCCGGCAGGCGGCGTTGCCGCCCCGCCAGTCGCTAGCGCTGATCTGGGCGTCGTCGTTGGTCGTGACGTCGTCCGCGCTGAGGAAACTGCGCATCTGGCGGTTGCCGCCGCCAGGGAGGGCGGCGTCATCGAAGGCGACCAAGGCGGGCGGGGCCCCGGCGTTCACGAAACGCAGAAGGCGTCGGCCGAGGAGCTGGTCGAGGAGGTCCCGGCGATAACGCTCGTCCGTGCCCGTGGCGCAGCCGGGGAAGTCTCCGTAGGCCTTGCGGTAGCTCTGGGCGGCCATGGAGATGGCCTGAATCTCGCCCTTGGACTTGGACTTGTTACGTCCGTTGTTGGCGGCCTTGAAGAGGCCGAAGGTGATCGTGGCCAGGATCGCGATGACGGCGATGACGACCAGGAGCTCGACGAGGGTGAAGCCGGCGCGGCGGGGGGAGGGGCGGGACATGGGGAAGGGGCTCAGATGTGGCGGGAGTCGTTCTCGTCCTTCTTGACGTAGCCGGAGTCCTGTCGCTGGTGGTTCACGGCGTTCTTCTTCAGGTAGGCCTGATAGACGTCGTCGGCGGACATGCCGAGGACCTGGGCGATGGAGATCAGGAAGTGGAAGAGGTCGATGACTTCGACGCGGGCGTTCTGCTCGTCGAACTTCTGGTACTTGGCCCACCACTTCCAGGGCACGGAGTCGGTCAGCTCGGCCATCTCCTGCTGCATGGCGCGGAGGTAGTTGAGGACCCATTTGATCTTCTCCTCCTCCGTCATGCCGGCGGTTTCGACGCCGATGCGCTGGTTGAGCGCCTGCTGCATCTGGAAGATTTCTTCGAGCTTGTCGGACATGGGTTCGATTAGGGCGGGAAGGGCGCCCCGGGGCAATCCCGGAAGCGCCGGCCCAGCCGGTCCGGGGCCTGAATTGCTCTTTGCAGGGAAGGGCGGACTATGCCTACCTGTCCCCGTGTCCGCCACCAGCCTCCTCGCCTCCCTCCGTAAGCCCGAAGTCCTCGCCCCGGCCGGCGAATGGGACTGCGTCCGCGCGGCGGTCGAGAACGGCGCCGACGCGGTGTTCTTCGGCATCGGCCGCTTCAACGCCCGCGTGCGGGCCAAGAACTTCGAAGAGGCTGACCTGCCGGAACTGATGGCCTATCTGCACGGTCGCGGCGTGAAGGGCTACGTGACCTTCAACACGCTGATCTTCCCCGACGAACTGGCCGAAGCCGCGCGCACGCTCCGCTCGATCGTCGCGGCGGGCGTCGACGCCGCCATCGTCCAAGACCCCGGTATCTGCCGCCTCATCCGCCGGATCTCCCCCGACTTCCCGATCCACGCTTCGACGCAGATGACGGTCACGAGCGCGGCGGGCGTCGATTACGCCCGCGGTCTCGGCGCTTCGCTCGCCGTCCTCGGCCGTGAGGTCTCGATCCCGGAGATGCAGAAGATGCAGACGGAACAGGCCGCCCAAGGCGCCCCCCTCGACCTCGAGGTCTTCGTGCACGGCGCGCTCTGCGTCGCCTATTCCGGCCAGTGCCTGACGAGCGAATCGCTCGGCGGCCGCTCGGCCAATCGCGGCGAATGCGCCCAGGCCTGCCGCCTGCCCTACGAACTCGTGGTCGACGGCGTGGGCCGCGATCTCGGCGACAAGGCCTACCTCCTCTCCCCGCAGGACCTCGCCGGCATCGAAGTCGTGCCCGACCTGATCCGCGCCGGCATCCGTTCGCTCAAGATCGAAGGACGTCTCAAATCCCCCGAATACGTGGCGGCCATCACGAAGGCCTACCGTCGCGCGGTGGACGCCGCCTGGGATGCCTTCGCCAAGGGCGCCGATGCCGACCGTGCCGCCTTGCAGGTCCGTCAGGAAGAAGACTATGCGATGCAGATGACGTTCTCGCGCGGCCTGCATACGGGCTGGCTCCGCGGCATCGACAACCAGCAGCTCGTCCACGCCCGCTTCGGCAAGAAGCGCGGCGCCTACCTCGGCACGGTCGTTGACGTCGCCACGAACGGCGTGACGATGCGCCTCGAAGGCCCGCTCAAGCCCGGCGACGGCGTGGTCTTCGACCAAGGCAAGCCGGCCGAACGCGAACAGGGCGGCTTCGTCCACGGACTCGAGCCCGCCCGCGGCGGCCTGACGTTCGTCCGCTTCGGCCGCGAAGACGTCGACTGGTCGCTGGTGAAGACCGGCGCGATACTTTGGAAGACCAAGGACCAGGAACTCGACAAGCGTCTGCATGATTCCTGGGACCGCGAGAAGGCCAACTACCGCCGGCCTTTGCACGCCAAGGTCATCGGCCGTCTCGGCCAGCCGCTGCGCGTCGAAT
>JAUMEU010000192.1:0-1605 GCA_032120295.1 Opitutales bacterium
TCGTCCCCGCGCTCTTCCTCGCCAAGCGCTCGAGCGGCAGCACCGCTGAGTTCTTCGCCTCCGGCCGTTCGGTGCCGTGGTGGCTCGCGGGCCTGTCGATGGTCGCGACCACGTTCTCGTCCGACACCCCGAACTGGGTGACCGAGCAGGTGCGTAAATACGGCGTCGCCGGTAACTGGCAGTGGTGGGCTTTCGTGCTCACCGGCGTCGCCACCGTCTTCTTCTTCGCCCGTCTCTGGCGCCGCTCCGGCGTGATGACCGACCTCGAATTCTACGAGCACCGTTATTCCGGCACTGCCGCTTCGGTCGTGCGCGGCTTCCGCGCCATCTACCTCGGGCTCTTCTTCAACTGCTTCATCATGGGCATGGTCACGCTCGCCGCATGCAAGATCGCCAACATCCTCTTCGGCATGCCCGCCTGGCAGACCATCGTCGTCTGCGGTATCCTGAACGTCGTCTTCGCCGCGCACTCCGGGCTCTGGGGCGTGCTGGTCATCGATATGGTGCAGTTCTTCATCAAGATGACCGCCGTCTTCGCCGCCGCTTGGTTCTCGCTCGTCGAGGTCGGCGAACGCCTCGTCGGTAAGGGCGCGGGTGGCTGGGCCGGCCTGAAGGCCTTGGTTGAGAAGCTTTCGACCCAACAGGTCGTCACCACCGACGGCGTACCGGTGATGTCGGTGTCGGACGGCAAGGGTCAGCCCATCCTCGACCTACTCCCGAATTTCTCGATGCCGGAACTGGCGCTGATGATCTTCATCCTGCCCATCGCCATCAGCTGGTGGGCGAATTGGTATCCCGGCTCCGAACCCGGCGGGGGTTCGTATATCGCCCAGCGCATGCTGGCTTCGAAGTCCGAGAAGGATTCCCTCGGCGGCACGCTCTTCTTCAACATCGCGCACTACGTACTCCGTCCGTGGCCCTGGATCATCACCGCGCTCTGCTCGATCATCGTCTATCCTGAGCTCGCGGACATCACCAAGGCGTTCCCGAACGCCGATCCGAAGCTCATCGGCCATGACTCCGCTTTTCCGGCGATGCTCATGTTCCTGCCCGTCGGCTTCGTCGGCCTGATGATCGGTGGGCTCATCGCCGCGAATTCGTCGACCATCCTCACGCACCTCAACTGGGGTTCGTCGTATCTCGTGCACGATTTCTACCGTCGCTTCATGAAGAAGGACGCCACGGAAGCCCATTACGTGAACGTCGGTCGACTCTCGACCGTGCTCCTGTATGTCGTCGCCGCGGTGCTCAGCCTCTACATGACCTCGGCCCAGCAAGCTTTCCAGGTCCTGCTCTCCATCGGCGCGGGCACCGGACTGCTCTACGTCGCCCGCTGGTTCTGGTGGCGGGTCTCCGCCTGGTGTGAAGTCGTCGCCATGGTGATGTCGCTCGTGACCGCCGTGGGGGTTCCGATAGCGCTTCCGCAGGCGGATTTCGCCACGACGACCCTCTGGCAGGTCGGTCTCACGACCGTCGCCTGGCTTGTCGCCGCCTACGTCGGCCCGCAGACGGACCGCGCGACTTTGATCTCCTTCTGTCAGAAGGTGAAGCCTGCCGGTCCGGGTTGGACGGACGTCCGCGCCGAAGCCGGCGTGACCGATGCCG
>JAUMEU010000193.1:0-8935 GCA_032120295.1 Opitutales bacterium
TCTCGCGGCGCTCGGCCGTCCAGCCCAGCCGGTCGGCCGTGGAAGCGTTGGTATCGAAGAGCAGCCGTTGCGCGTCGGCGGCGGTGATCGCCTTACCCGTGTCGGCGGCGGCGGCCTGCGTGGTGTCGGCGAGCGCGCCCGCGATGTCAGCCGGCCAGACGACGCGCTTCATCGGCGTACGACGCGACAGTGCTTCGCGAAGTCCGCGCCGGACCTCGGGGATGCCATCGCCCTTCCAGGCGGAGGTCAGGACGACCGGCACGCCGCCGAGTCGACGGGAGAGCAGCTCGGTGTCGATGCGCAGGCCTTGCTCCTTGGCGACGTCGGCTTGGTTGAGCACGAGGACGACCGGTAGGCCGAGTTCGGCGACCTGCGAGGCGAGGAAGAGATTGCGAAGGAGGTTGGTCGCGTCGACGACCAGCACCACGGCGGCGGGGCGGCGATCGCCGGTGATGTTGCCCGAGAGCGCGTCGATGACGACTTGCTCGTCCGGCGAAGCGGCCGCGAGGGAATAGAGGCCGGGCAGGTCGACGAGCTCGACTTTCTGGCCATCGCCGAGGTCGCAGGTGCCGGACTTGCGGGCGACCGTCACGCCGGGGTAGTTGCCGACGCGCTGACGCAATCCGGTCAGGGCGTTGAAGAGGGTCGACTTGCCGGTGTTGGGATTCCCGACGAGCGCGACCAAGAGGCCTGCTTCAGGGGAGCTCACGGCTGACGCGGTCGCTGGATAGGACAATCGGCGGAGACGTCGACGATGAGGTTCTCGGCCTCGGCAAGGCGCAGGCTGACGACCTGGCCGCAGAACTCGATGGCCAGAGGATCGCCCAACGGAGCCTTCCGGATGAGCTTCAAGACCATCCCCGGGAGCAGCCCCAGGGCCATCAGACGCTGATCCACCCCGCGCTCGGGATGGAGCGAGGCCAGCTTCCCGAATTGACCGGGTAGAAGTTGGGATAGCGGTGTCACGCTAATTGAGATTGAGTCTCAAAAGTAGGCCTCCGGCCCCCTTTGTCAACGCGGACCCTTACTCTGAGGGGGAATGTATTCCCGACTCCCCCTCTCCACATAACCTCTTTATAACCCCCCGGATGCATGAGCTGACCCCAGACGCCGAAGCCGCGGCCCGGCATACCGAGCGGGATCACGGGGGCATCGGGGGGCACCCTCGGGGATTGAGCATGCTGTTCTACGCCGAGATGTGGGAACGGTTCTCCTACTATGGCATGAGGGCGTTGCTGCTCCTCTTCATGATCACCCCGCTGGCGATGGGCGGCCTGGGGTTTGACCAGAAGTATGCGGCGCAGGTCTACGGCAATTACACCATGGCGAGTTACATGGTGTGCATCCTCGGGGGCTACCTCGCGGACAATTTCATCGGCGCGCGCCGGGCCGTCCTCGTCGGCGGCCTGATCATCACCGCCGGGCATTATGCTCTGGCGTTCGATTCCGTGCCGACTTTCTACGCCGGCCTGATCCTGATCGCGCTCGGCACCGGTCTCCTGAAGCCGAGCATCAGCACGCTCGTCGGCGGGCTCTATTCGCACGGCGATACGCGGCGCGACGCCGGATTCTCGCTCTTCTACATGGGTATCAACCTCGGGGCGTTCGCCGCGCCGCTGGTCGTCGGGTGGCTCGCCCAGAGCGAATCGTTCCGGGTGATGCTGAGCGGATGGGGGCTCGACCCGACGCACAGCTGGCACTGGGGCTTCGGCGCGGCGGGCATCGGCATGACCTTCGGCATGATCGTCTACCTCCGGCGACTTCATTGGCTGTCGCACGTCGGCCAGGCTCCGGAAGCGGACACACCTCGTCCGTGGTTCGGACTCACGTTGGTGACGCTCGGCACCGCGGCGCTGCTCGCCGTGATGATCGCCTCGGACTACGTCGCGTGGATCAACCCCGTCGTCTACGCGCTGCCCATCGTCGGCATCATCTGGTTCGGCGTGATCCGGCGCGACGAAGAGAGCCACCGTATCGCCGCGATCCTGGTCTTCTTCGTCTGCGCCATCCTGTTCTGGGCGGTCTTCGAGCAGGCTGGTTCGTCGCTCACCTTGTTCGCCGAGGAACTCACCCGCAACGAGTTGTTCGGCCGGGCGTTCCCGTCATCTTGGTTCCAGTCGGTGAATTCGCTCTTCATCCTCGCGCTCGCACCGCTGTTCGCGTGGCTCTGGGTGCGACTCCGTGAGCAGCAACCTTCGATGCCCATGAAGTTCGTCTGGGGCCTCGTCTTCCTGGGGCTCTCCTTCGCCCTCCTGGTCCCCGCGGCGAAGCTCACCGCCGAGGGCAAGGTCAGCCCCTGGTGGCTGATCGCGGTGTACTTCCTGCAGACCGTCGGCGAACTCTGCCTCAGCCCCGTCGGCCTCAGCGCCATGACCAAGCTCGCTCCCGCGAAGCTCGCCGGGCTGGTGATGGGCATCTGGTTCCTCGGCACCGCGCTGGGGAACAAGCTCGCCGGCGTGGTCGCGGCGGAGTTCAACGCCAAGGACCCGCAGGCGCTCGCGCACTTCTTCTGGCAGCAGGCCCTGCTCGTCGGCGGCCTGACGGTCCTGCTCCTCGTACTCGTGCCGTGGGTGCGCAGGCTCACCGGCGAAACCGCGCGCTGACATGGCCACCGACGTCGCGAAGATGAACGAGCGCTGGAAGAAGGGGTGCCTGCTCGTCTTCATCGCGGCGCTCTGGCTTTTCCATATCACGACGGCCGTGTGGTTCGTCGCGCACAGCGAGACGACCGAAGCCGAGGTGCTGAAGCGGGAGGAGCGGCTGTTCCCGGGCAAGCGCCAGGGCTGGGCGAACTTGCAAGTCTCCTATGTCCGTGCCGACGGAAAGCCTGATATCACGACGGTCAGGTGGCGCGTGACGTCGGCGCCGGCCGGGACGAAAATCCCGGTCTGGCGCGCCCGGTCCGGCCCGATTGAGGTCGGCCCGGCGAGCTGGGCCGAGGCCTTCTACGTCGAGACCTTGATGGGGTATCTCGCCGTCTTCATCGGCATCCTGATTGGTGCGGCCATCCTCTACGGCAAACTCAAGGACCGCATCAAGAAGCGCCTGGCGCGGAAGCCTTGAACCTCAGAGCTCGGCCTGCACGCGCACCGACACCGGACAGTGATCCGAGCCGGTGACCTTGTCGTGGATGTCGGGCTGCGCATACTTCAAGCCGTCGGAGGTCAGGCAGTAGTCCAGGCGCCAGCCGATGTTCCGCGCGCGGATGCCGGGACGATAGGACCACCAGCTATAGCGCTGGGCGAGCGCGGGGTTCTGAGCGCGGAAAGTATCCGTGAAGCCGTGGCCATCGAGCAACTGGCCGAAGGAATCGCGTTCCTCGTCGGTGAAGCCGGCGTTGCGACGGTTGGTGGACGGGTTAGCCAGATCGATCTCGGCGTGGGCGACGTTGAGGTCGCCGCAGACGACGACCGGCTTCTTCTTCGCGAGTCGGGCGAGGTATTTGCGGAAGTCGGCGTCCCACTGCAGGCGATAGCCGAGGCGTTCGAGTTCGCGCTGGGAATTGGGGACGTAGGCGCTGACGACGAAAAGGCCGTTGAACTCCGCCGTGACCACGCGTCCTTCGGGCGGATGATCGCCCGGGAAGTCCGTCGCGACGGAAAGCGGGGCGGTCTTCGACAGTACCGCGGTGCCGGAATAGCCTTTCTTCTCGGCCTCGTGCCAGAACTGATGAGGGAAAGCCAAGCCGAGCGTCGTGGCGACGGCCGTCTCGCACTTGGTCTCTTGCAGGCAGAGCACGTCCGGGTCGGCGGACGCGATGAAGTCGCCCAGTCCTTTGCCGAGCGCGGAGCGGACGCCGTTGACGTTCCAGGAGAAGATCTTCGCGTGACTCACAGGCAGGTCACTTGAAGAGCTGGTTCATCTTCCGGTCGAGGTCCTTGCCTTTTTCTTCCCCCTTCGCGGCCTCAGGCGTCGACGGGGCCGGCGTGACCGCGGGCGCGGGGGCGACGGCCGTAGTCGGAGCGGTAGGCGTAGCGACGGCTGAAGCAGCCGGGACGGCGGCAGGAGCGGCCGGGGCGTCGGCCGCAGCCGTCACCTCGGGCTCAGGCGCCTTGCGGCCGTAGAGCACGTCGATGCGTTCGTCGAGAGTCAGCGGCCGCTTAGGCGCGACGACGACGGGCGTAGCGGCCGCGACCGGGGTGGCCGCAGGAGCGGTCGAAGCCGGGTCCGAAGCCGTGCCGGCCGGATAAGGCGAATCGAACTTCGTACCCTTGGCGACGAGCTCGGAGACGCGCTTGCCGAGTTCGACCGCGAAGTCGGTGAACGTGCTCTTGATCTCGAACTTATCACCCTTGGCGCGGACCTCGAGCTGGCCGGTCGGCAGCACGCGGGTGAGCTGGAGCACGGCGCCGGCCTCCAAGGCGAGGTCACGCGGCTTCTGCCCTTCGACGGTCACGGCCACGGTCGTCGGGCTCTTCACCGTGACGGCGGTCGGCCAGAGAATCAGGAAGCGGGAGATCGCGGCGAAATCCAAGGCCGGCTCCGTCGTGACGGCGGCCGGGGTCGGCGTGGTCGTCGTCGACGCGCCGGGCTTGGCCGTGGCGACCGACGCCGGCGCGGTGGCCTTGGTCGGGGCCGGCGGGGAGACGACCGGAGCGGGCGTCGGTTGGGCGACGCGCGTGCCGAGATCGAGCGGATTGATCGCGGTTTCGCCGCGCCGGACGTCGACCTGGAAGCTCGGCGTCAGGAACAGGATACCCGCGGCGCCGGCCAGGGCGCCGAAGAGGAAGAGGAGCAGACCTCGGAAGAAAGCGGCCATGGGAATCAGGAGCCGGCCTTGATCTCGATCACGTCGTGCGGCGCGGCTTCGCGCTGGCCGGCGGGCGTGACACGGATGTAACGCGCGCGCTTACGGTGCTCGGCGAGATTGGCGGCACCGAGGTAACCGAGGCCGCTCTGGATGCCGCCGGCGAGGGTGCCGAGGACCTGGTCGACCGTGCCCGAGACTTCCTTCAGCGCTTCGATGCCTTCGGCGGCGACCTTGCTGAACTTGCCGTTGGCGGAGTGTCCGTAGCGGGCGGCCGAACCCTTGCGCATGGCCTCGTGGGAACCCATGCCGCGGTATTCCTTATAAGTCTTTCCATTGATCTCCATCAGCTTGCCCGGGGCTTCGCGCGAGCCGGCGAGCAGACCACCGAGGATGACCGCGTCGGCGAGCGTGAGCGCCTTGACGATGTCGCCGCTCTTCGTGATGCCACCGTCGGCGAGGATGCGCACGCCCTTCTTGGCGGCCGCCCGGGAGGCGACGTAGAGCGCGGTGAGCTGCGGGATACCGACGCCCGCGACGATGCGCGTCGTGCAGATGGAGCCAGGGCCCTGGCCGATCTTGACCGTATCGGCGCCCGCGGCGGCGAGGAATTCGACGCCTTCGCCGCTCGTGACGTTACCAGCGATGAGGGTGAGGCCTTTGTGGGACTTGCGGAGGAGGCGGAGCGCGTCGCCGACGCCCTTGGTGTGGCCGTGGGCGGTAGAGATCGCGACGGCGTCGGCGCCTTCGGCGACGAGGGCGGCGACATGGGCGAGCAGGCGGGCGCGGTCGATCTCGCCGTCGGCCGTGCGGGGTACCGAGACCGCGACGCCCACCCGCAGGCGGAAGTCCGCATCGCGGGTCGGGCGCACGTGGGCACGGGATTCTTCGGAGATACGCTCGATGTCGCTGAGGGTGAAGAGGCCGCGGAGGCGGTTCTTGGCGTCGACGACGAGGAGCTTGTTCTGGCCGACGTGATCGGAGAACTTGCGGTCGGCGGTGGCGATGGGATCCTTACCAAGGTCCTTCTCCGCGACGGTGAAGACCTTATCGCGGGGGATCATGACGGCGACGACCTTCCGCTGGCCGTGTCGTTCCTTGACGGCGCTGCCGGGCAGGAGCCCGAGGAGCGTACCGTCGGCGGAGGTGACCGGGAAGGTGCTGAAGGCCAGGCCGTCGCGTTCGATGCGGGCGAGGACTTCGGCGATGGTGTCATCGGCCGAGACGACGGCGGGGTCGCCGATCATGCCGTGGATGTGGTTCTTGACCCGACGGACTTCGGCGACCTGGTCGGCCTCCGCCATGTTATAGTGCAGGAGGCCTAGGCCGCCGTTGAGGGCCATCGCGATGGCCATGCGGTGCTCGGTGACCGTATCCATGTCGGAAGACACGATCGGCAGGGACAGAGGGAGGGCGGCGGACAGGGAGGAGTCGAGGCGCGTCATCCGGGGCAGGACCTCGGAGTAGCGGGTGGCCAGGGAGACGTCATCGTACGTCAGACCGAGGCCGGCGTTGGCGAGGAAGAAGCCGTCCGCGGACAGGTAGAAGCGTTCGTCGAGGGAAACGCGGCCCTTGGATTTCGAGGAGGCCATGAGTGGTCGGTTTCCCCCAAGGGTGTTAGGCACCCCCCCTCAGGGTGGCAAATTGATTTTGCGAGTTTGTCCGGATTGCCGTCTATTCGTCCCATGACCGGCGGCTTTTTCGACTTCAAACGTGTCCGTCGCCGACTGCGCTCCGCGGTCGTGACCGGCGCCGGCGCCGTGGACAGCGTAGACCGCATCCTCCTGCGGACGCAATCCGACCAAGGCACGGGTTACGGCGAGATCGCCCCTTGGCCGGGCTTCCCGACCGAGACCATCGAACAGTCGCTGGAGTTCCTCCGCTCGGCCCAGGGTAACCTGCCCCACCTGCTGGCCGCCGTGGCCTCGTCGCCGGCGCCTCTACCCTGCCTTTCGGCGGCGCTGTCCAGCTGCCGGCATTGGGACCACATCGCCGGCTACGGTGGCAGCCTGCCCTGCGCCGGGCTCCTGACGCTTTCCGTGCTCGAGACCGACGCGAAAGCCGCCGCGGGCTTCCGCACCTTGAAGATCAAGATCTCGCCGGAGACTTCGGAAGAAGCGATCCACGCGGCGGCGGCGCGCTTCCCCGGCCGGCTGCGTCTCGACGCGAATGGCTCGCTCGACTTGCAGTCGGCGCGACGCTGGGCGGAGTTCGCCCGCGCGCATGAGCAGGTCGAATTCCTCGAACAGCCTTTGCCGGTCGGACATCCGGGCTACGCCTCGCTCGGACCTGACAAGATCGCGCTGGATGAATCCTTCCTCACGCCGGGCGGCGTCGACTGGGCCGGGACGGTCGTCGTGAAGCCGCTGCTCGCCGGCGACTGGGATGAACTGCGCGCCTGGCGCGGAGCGCACGCGGGCGCGGTCGTCTACTCCTCCTGCTTCGAGACCGCGATCGGACGACAAGGCGCGCTCTGGCTCGCGGCGCAGGATCCGCAAGCCGGCACGGTCGGCTTCGATACGCTCGGTCGCTTTGAGAATGACGGACGCGACCGGCATGCGCACGGCGCGATGGCGACCGGACTCCCAGGCTACGACTGGGCGGGCTTCTGGCAGGAACTCACATGAGCGCCGTCGCGGTCTTCCACGCGGACCACGCCGAGCATCTGCGCGAGGCGCTGCGCGCGCATGACGCCGGCCTGCCGGTCTTCCTGGGTAACCCAAACTGGGCCGGGTCCGAACGCGAAGAAGCCACCCGGCAGATTCCGCGTGGGACGACGATCCTCGGCGCGACCTGGGAACCGCGCGGGCTGGGCACGTGCGATTTTCCGCTGAACTGGCGTGCGCGCGTGATGATCCCCACCGGCGGTACCGGCGGTAAGGTGAAGTTCGTCATCCATTCCGGCGAGACGCTCCGGGCCGCGGCGCTCAGCCTACGCGATGCGCTCGTCGCCCGCGGCCTTTCGCCCGTGCTCCATGGCGTGACGTGCACGCCGCCGTGGCATGTCAGCGGCTTCATGCCAGCTATCCGCGCGCGCGTGACCGGCGGACGGCATCAGGTCATCGACGGACGCTTCCCCGAAAGCACCGCCCTGCCCTCCATTGATCTGCCAGCTGACGGGACCAAGATCATCTCGCTCGTGCCGGCGCAGCTGACGCGCCTGCTGGCGCACGCCGACGGCGAAGCGTGGCTCCGAAGCTTCCAAGTCATCCTGCTCGGCGGCTCGGCCGTGCCGGCGCCCTTGCTCGCCGCGATCCGCGACCGTCGCCTGCCGGTCTTCCTCACCTATGGGGCGACCGAGACCGCGGCGGCCTGCGCCTTGTGCCCACCGGATAACATCTGGGCGGGTGAAACCGTGCGCGGCGCTCCCCTGCCGGGCGTCCGCTTTGCGGCGACCAGCGAAGGACTCATCACCATCGCCAGCCCAGCGCTCGGACTCGGCGTCTGGCCCGACGGCCCGATGATGAATCCTTGGCCGAGCGGCGACCGGGGTGACGTGGCGACCGATGGGAGCGTACGGATCACCGGACGCGCCGACCGGGTGATCGTCACCGGCGGCGAGAAGGTCGACCCCGGTCGCGTCGAGCAGAGACTGCTCGCGACCGGACTCGTCCGCGAAGCGCTCGTGCTCGGCCTACCTGATGCGACCTGGGGCGAGGTCGTCAACGCGTGCGTGGTGGCGGGAGCCGAGACCGAAGCCGCTCTGCGCAAAGCCTGCGAAGCACTGGAGCCCGCCGCGCGTCCGCGACGCTATGTGTTCGTGCCGGTCATGCCGACGAACGCGAGCGGCAAGCCGGACCGAGATGCGATCGCGAAACTGACCGCTTAGGCGCGGACGGATTTCCAGACGCGCAGGCAGGATTCCACGAGGGCCGGGAATTCCGCGAGCGGCACCTGCGAGGGGCCGTCGGAGATCGCCTTCTGCGGATCCGGGTGCGTCTCCATGAAAAGACCGTCGGCGCCGGCGGCGAGAGCCGCCTTGGCGAGGACCGGGACGTATTCACGCTGACCGCCGGAAGAACCGCCGGCCGCGCCAGGGAGCTGCACCGCATGGGTGGCGTCCATGATCGTCGGGTGGCCGAAGCCAGCCATGATCGGGAAGGAGCGCATATCGACGACCAGGTTCTGGTAACCGAAGGTCGTGCCGCGGTCGGTCTGCCAGATCTCGGCGGCCTGGGCGCCTTCGAG
>JAUMEU010000194.1:0-37860 GCA_032120295.1 Opitutales bacterium
TCGTGTCGCCCGCGGCCGGCGGCTCGTCGGGTGTGGCCAAGGCGCCGCGGACCTCGCCCACGGCGGTCTCCGCCACGAACTCGCCCGCGCCGACGTGCGTCACCTTGCCCGGCACGAGGTTGGTCGCACCGAGGAAAGTCGCGATCCAGCTGTCCGCCGGGCGACGGTAAAGATCGATGGGGCGGCCGGCCTGCACGATCCGGCCGGCACGCATGACCGCCAGGCGATCGGCCATGGCGTACGCGTCCTTCTGGTCATGAAGCACGCAGAGGACCGTGACGCCTGTCGCGCGGACCAGACCGCGGATGGCCTCACGGACCTCGAGGCGCGAAGCCGCGTCGAGATTACTCAGGGGCTCGTCGAGCAGCAGGAGGGACGGCCGAAGGGCGAGCGCCCGGGCCAGGGCCACGCGTTGCTGCTGGCCACCGGAGAGTTCCTGCGGACGGCGGTCGGCCCAGGCGTGGGCGCCGACCAAGCGGAGCGCTTCGAGGGCGCGGGCCTTGATCTCCGAAGCGGGCAGCTTGTCCGCATCGAGGGAGAAAGCGGCGTTCTCCAGCACGGTGAGATGCGGGAAGAGCGCGTAGTTCTGGGGCACGAAGCCGAAGCCCCGGTCCGCGGCCGGCGTGAAAGTGATGTCGCGGTTATCGAGCAGCATCGTGCCGCCCTGCGATTCCTGCTGACCCGCGAGCAGCTTAAGGAGCGTGGTCTTGCCGCTGCCCGACGGCCCAAGCAGGCAGCAGAGCGTCCCCGTCTCCACGACGAGATCCACCCCGTCGAGGACGACGGCGGATCCGAACTGGCGGCGGAGGCCGGTAAGGCGGAGGGTGGGCACGGGCCGAACCTAGGCCGAAGCCCCGCCGGGGCGCAAGGTCGCCCGCCGACTGTGAATGCTTTCCGCCGGGACTTCGGCTTCCCACGCTTGCCACGGGACCGGTTTCGGGCAAGTTAACGGCTCCCATGCGTAACGACGACGAAGACGAGGACGAGAAGACCCCGGCCGCCCCCAAGGACGGCGGACCGAGCGCGATGCTCATCCAGAAGAAGTTCCTCGAACAGCGGAAGATCTTCCTTTGGGGCGCCGTCGAAGATGCGTCGGCCCGCGACATCGTCGAGAAGCTCCTGTATCTGGACGGCATCGACCCCGGCAAGGAGATCACCTTCTACATCAACACCCCGGGAGGCTCCATCACCTCCGGCATGGCCGTCTATGACACCATCCGGATGATCTCCTCCCCGGTGAAAGTCGTCGTCACCGGCATGGCCGCCTCGATGGGCTCGATCCTCCTCCAGGCCCCCAAGGAGAAAGGCAACCGCCTCCTCTTCCCCCACTCCCGCGTGATGATCCACCAGCCCCTCATCATGGGCCGCATCCAGGCCACGGCCGTGGACATCCACATCCAGGCCCAGGAGATGGAACGCCTGCGTTCCGAGCTCAACGAGATCCTCGCCAAGGCTTCGAAGCAGAAGATCGAGAAAGTCACCAAGGACACCGACCGCGACTTCTACATGACCGCCGAGGAGGCCATCGAGTATGGCCTCGCCGACGCGATCGTGAAGAAGCTCTGAGCCGGACCGCACGCGCATGGGCATCGGCGACCGGGCCTACATGCGCGACCAGCGCCTCGCGCGGGAGCCGATCTCGGTCACCGCGTGGGTCGTCGGCGTGCTCGTCGCTTTCTTCATCCTCAACCTGATCCAGGAATCCGCGGGCGCGGACCTGCTCAGTTGGGCGATGCTGCGCGAGAGTTCGCCGATGGCCTGGCAGTGGCTCACCCATGCCCTGCTCCACGATGGCTTCTGGCACCTGCTCGGCAACGGCCTCATCCTCTGGTGGACGGGCGCCATCGTCGAACGTGAGCACGGCCCGCAGGCGCTCCTTGCGGTCCTCGCCGCCGGCACCGTCTTCGGCGCCTTCGCCTGGGCGCTCACCGGCCTGGGCGGTGACCGCTCGGCCGACAACTTCCTCGTCGGCATCTCGGCGGGCGTCTACGCGCTGATGATCGTGGCGCTCCTCGACAAGCTCGACCACCAGATCACGTTGCTGCTGTTCTTCTTCCTCCCGGTGACGCTCAAGGTCCGGTGGCTGCTCATCGCGATCACTTTGTTCACGGTCCTAGGCTGGGCCTTCGCCGAACTGCCGGGTCGACACACCTGGCCGCAGTGGCACGCCGCGTGGAACGACTCGATCGCCCATTCGGCCCATCTCGGCGGACTCGTGCTCGGCTGGCTGGCCTACCGTCGACTCAATCAGACAAATCTGCGCGTCCAGGACGCTCCGAGGCAGGTGAGTTCCTCTGACGCAGACGACGCCCGTACCATCGCCCGCGATGCCTATGCGGCGGAAGAGAATTCGGGCGGGGGGGATAATGAGGTGAAAACCCCAGCAACCCTGACCAAGGGCCAAGCCCGTGCGGAATTAGACACGCTCTTGGACAAGATTTCGGCCGGGGGATTCGGCTCGCTCACTGTCGGCGAGAAACGTAGGCTTGAAGAACTCAGCGCCCGCCTACGCTGAGACCCCTCCCCACTTTTATGCGACTCCGCTTTTCCCTCCTGCCGGTCCTCCTGGCGGCGCTGGTCTCCGCCCAGACCGGCGGCTTCACCACCACGCCGTCGATGCTGCTCGAGACGCGCGCCACGGCCGCCCTCCTCGAGAAGCTCCACATCAGCAAGAAGGACATGGGCTCCATCGATATGAACTCGGTGGTACGCACCTACTGCGAGAATCTTGACGGCGCGAAGATGTACTTCACGGCCAAAGAGGTCGACGAGTTCGTCACGCGCTATGGCAAGACCCTCGATCTCTACCTCCAGCGCGGCAACCTGACCCCGGCCTTCGAAATCTACGCCCTGTTCAAGCAGCGGGTCACGGAACGCACGGCGCAGAACCTCGCGCTGCTCGACCAGCCGATCGACCTCACACAGCCGGGCACCTTCCCGCTCGACCGTAAGAAGGCCGAGTGGCCCGCCACCCCAGAAGATGCCGACGCCCTCTGGGGCCGCCGGCTCCGCCTCGACATGCTTTCCGAACTACTCGGCGAAGACCGCTCGGGCAAGGCCTCGAAGGAAACCGCCCTGCCGGAAATCACCCCGGCCAAGACGCAGGAAGCCGTCGGCCGCCTCAAAAAGCGCTACGAGAAGGGCCGCACCTACCTCGACTTCGATCAGCACGAGGTCGAAGAGGTCTTCCTCAACTCCTACTCCAGCCAGTACGACCCGCACTCGACGTTCTTCTCCCAGCAGTCGCTGGAGGAGTTCGAAATCGCGATGCGCAACTCGCTCGTGGGCATCGGCGCCACGCTTTCCGACGAAGACGGCACCTGCGTCGTCAAGGATCTGCTCCCCGGCGGCCCGCTCGACCTCTCCCGCCAGGTGAAATCCGGCGATAAGATCATCGCGGTCGGCCAAGACGAAGACGGCGAGATGGAAGACATCGTCGGGATGCGTCTCTCCAAGGCCATCAGCCGGATCCGTGGCAAGCAAGGCACGACGGTCCGTCTGCTCGTCGACATGGCCGCCGGCGGCCGCAAGACCGTCACGCTCAAGCGCGACCAGATCAAGCTCGTCGGCCAGATGGCCTCGGCCAAGGCCATCGAAGTCCCCTCCGGCAATGGCACCGCCCTGCTCGGCGTCATCGAACTGCCTTCCTTCTACGGCAAGAACCAGGACGGCACCGGCTCCAGCCCCTCCGCCGACATCGAGCAGCTGCTCATCAAGCTGAAGACGATGGGCATCAAGGCCGTCATCATGGATCTTCGCAAGAACGGCGGCGGCCTGCTCAACGAGGCCGTCGACATCTCAGGCCTCTTCATCCCGAAGGGGTCGGTCCTCCAGGTGCGCGATAGCCAGGGCCGCTCCGAAGACTACCGCGATGAGGACGAGAAGGTCGTCTGGGACGGCCCGCTGGTGGTGCTGACCTCCAAGCTCTCCGCCTCGGCCTCCGAGATCTTCGCCGGGGCGATGCGCGACCACCGCCGCGCCATCGTGGTCGGCGACACGACCACCCACGGCAAAGGCTCGGTCCAGAACATCATCGAGCTGAGCCGCTTCGACCGCAGCCTCAAGTCGGCCGTCAAGGTGACCATTCAGAAGTGGTATGCGCCCAGCGGCTCCTCCATCCAACTCAAAGGCGTGCCGGCGGATATCGTGGTGCCCTCCGTCTACTCGGTGCTGCCCGTCGGCGAAGGCGACCTCGAACGCGCCCTGCCCTGGGATTCGGTGACGCCCACGCTGACCAAACCCGACGAGGGCGACTGGCTGAAGGCGAAGATCTCCGAAGGCCTCATCGCCACGCTCGCCGCCAACTCCGCCCGCCGTCAATCCGAACTCCCGGAATTCCTCACGCTCTCCCGCACGATCGACTGGACCAAGAACCGGCAGGTCCGCAAGGAGGTCTCGCTCTCCCTCGACCAGCGCCGCACCGAACGGAAGGACGACCTGGAATTCCGCGAACAGGTCCGCCGCGAGCTGACCGACTACGCCAAGCAGTCCTTCAAGGTGAGCGAGGTGAAACTCGATGCGGCCATCGAACAGGACAAGAAGGATGGACCCGGCGCCGCCGCCAAGTCCAAGCGCAGCGCCCGCATGCGCGACCCCCTCGAAGACGACGACTGGCCGGAATACGACATCCAGCTCCAGGAAGCCCTCCGCATCGCCGCCGACTGGACTGCGCTCACCGCCGGCTCCGTCGCCGTCACGACGCCGGAGGAAGATAAGAAGAAATAACCCTTCGCTTCACCGGCCCGATCAGACCGCCCACCCGGGCGGTTTTTTTGTTTTGGTTACGTTCGCCGCAGCGCGGCCTGGTAGGGCTGACCACCCTTGGTCAGCCGTTCGCCGCGGTTGAGCGAGGGCGCTCAACCCTACCCAATGCCTGACTCAAAGGGAGACCGGAAACCGGATG
Organism: Opitutales bacterium; assembly: GCA_032120295.1. GTDB lineage: Bacteria > Verrucomicrobiota > Verrucomicrobiia > Opitutales > UBA953 > UBA953. Next base: position 4,904 of record JAUMEU010000194.1, read on the forward strand.
ATTGGCTGCGGAATTTATTCCGTCATCGATGCAGTCCCCCTGTCTTGAGGTAGGGTCGGCACTGCGTGCCGACTTTGGCTTCTCTGATCAACGGGGCCTCTGGGCCTCCGGGCCTCTCCTGGATCGGCTGCCTCCCTTGCCAACGTGTCAACCGGCCAACTCGTCAACTAACGACGCATCCCCCTGGCCAACTGTTCAACCGGTCAACTAACTCCGCCTCTCACCCCCATACTCGATACTCCATACTCTATACTCTCAATCAGTCCTCCCTACTTTGATTTGCCGACCCGTCTCCTGCCCCACAACTTCTCCCCATGCTTTCCCCTGAAGCGCTGACCTACGGCACCCTATTGATCGCCGCATTCCTGGCCCTCCGCCGCCATCGCCGCGCGGGCCTCGCCCTGCGCCGCCAATACGGCGTCGTCGATGGTCGCCCGGTCCAGCTACACACGCTCACGAACGCCCGGGGCATGGAAGTCTCCGTCTGCGAATTCGGCGCGACCCTGACCTCGATCCGCGTGCCCGACATTCATGGTCGCCTCGGCGAAGTGACCCTCGGCCTGCGCTCGCTCGCCGACTACGTCGCCGGCAATCCGTTCCTCGGCAGCACCGTCGGCCGCTACGCCAACCGCCTCGCCGACGGCAAGCTCACCCTCGACGGACAGACCATCGCCCTCGCCCAGAACAACAACGGTAACCACCTCCACGGCGGACTGCGCGGCCTCGACAAGCGCCTCTGGTCTTCCGAAGCCCTCCGCACGGAGTCCGCTTCGTCCGTCCGCTTCACCTACGCGAGCCCCGCCGGCGAAGAGGGCTACCCTGGCACGCTCAGCGTGGCGGTCACCTACACCCTGGCCGACCAGAGCGACGAGCTGACGATCGATTTCGCGGCGACCACCGACGCCCCCACGGCGTGCAATCTGACGAACCATGTGTTCTTCAACCTGGCCGGCCAAGGCAGCGTCCTCGACCACCAGGTCACGCTGCGCGCCGAGCAGCTCGTGCCGGTCAGCCCTGCGTTGATCCCGACGGGTGAACTCATGGACGTGAGCGGTACGCCGTTCGACTTCCGCCGCCCGCACACCATCGGCGAGCGCATCGGCGCCCCGCATGATCAGCTGCGCCGCGCCCGCGGTTACGACCACTGCTACGTCCTCGGCCCGGACAAGTCGCTCAAGTCGGCCGCCTTCGTGCGCGAGCCTACCAGCGGCCGCACTCTCGAAGTCCTCACCGACGCCCCTGGCCTGCAGTTCTACACCGGCAATTTCCTCACCGGCACCGTCCAAGGCCGCTGGGCGAAGCCCTTCGCCTTCCGCCAGGGCTTCTGCCTCGAACCCGGACTCTTCCCCGACTCGCCGAACCAGCCGGACTTCCATCGCATCGGCTACCCGAGCGGCATCCTGCGCCCCGGCGAAGCCTACGCGCAGAAGCTCGTCTTCCGCTTCGGCGTCTCCCGATAATTTTCAGGTAGGGACAGCACCTCGTGCTGTCCTCTGAAGCCGCCCACCCGGGCGGCTTTTTTGTTGGGCAAGTTTGCCGCAGTTGATCGTGAGGGAGGGCGCGGCGTAGCCACGCCCCTACCTTCGGCCACCATGCGGCGGCCGACACCCTAGGGCAGCACGCGGTGCTGCCCCTACCCCCTAAAGCTATGTCGTGACGCGGTCCCGACCCTACCCACGACCCCGGACGGGCCAATTATGCCTGAATTTGAACACATTACCCATTTCATAATAATAATATGGCGTTAAGGGTGATCTATCTGACCAATGAAGTATATATATAGACCATATAGACTAATTTAAATATCTCATGAAACTGCTCAAGACCTCCCTCCTCCTCGCCGCCGCGACCGCCACGCAACTCGATGCGGCGACCTACAATGTCAACTGGTCGAATGGTGCGGGAACCACCGCCGTCGGCACCTTGGACATCAACACCAGCCTGCTGAACAACGGTGGGAACAATGTAAGCGGCGGAGCTTGGTTGACCGGAATGAACATCACAATCGCAGGCGCCAGCCTAAGCATGATGGGTGGCGGAACCAATGGCACCTTCACTCTCAACCCTGGAGTTAATTACGCATCACTTAACTTCTCCAGCGCGGTAAACCTAAATGCCGAAATCGTCGGCCAAGCTGGCTTTCAGGAACTTGATGTCACCCTTGATAGCTTTAACTGGCACAGTCACGGCAATAGCAGCCTTTCGAATGACTGGGACCCCGACCTGCAGCTGACATCCTTCATCCTCGCTGGCCCCTCCGGCGTCACCGACTTCGTCGACTGGATGTCCTCGGTGAACAACCAGAACCGCGTCTACGCCGCGGGTACGACTCTCGCCAGCCTGCCGCTCGAAGGCGCCCACCACCGTCCGATGATGTCCTTCGACCGCATGGGCAAGGACGCCCAGTTCTGGGCCACCGGCGACTTCGGCTCCAGCTCCCGCGTCCGTGACGTCAAGGTGACCTCCGGTGAAGTGGGCGTGAACAAGGATATCGGACCGAACACGCTCGCCGGCTTCGCCATCGGTCGCGGCCAGCAGAACCAGGACCTCGCGCTCGACGGCTCCAACAACGTCATCGGCAACTACTTCCTCGGCGAGATCGACTACCGCCCCTTCGGCAGCCAGTGGATCGTCTCCCTGCTCGGCATGGTCGGCTCCTGGGACGCCAAGATCAACCGCGGCTACAGCAATGGCGGCTCGACCGACTACTCCCTCGGCCAGACCGACATCATCACCCGCTCCGCCCGTCTCCGCGTCGACGCCCCGGTGCTCTTCTCCGTCGCCGGCTTCGGCTTCTCGCCCTACGCCTCCTACGCCGTCACCCAGACCACCGTCGATGCTTACACCGAGAACGGTGGCGGCCTCCCGGCCTCCTACGACGAGCAGCAGCACAACGCCACCGAGGCCCGCCTCGGCATGATGGCCACCAATGTCATCAACGAGAAGCTCAAGCTCATCATCAGCGTCGAAGGCATCCATCGCTTCGACGGAGCCGGTCCGGCCCTCACCGGCCAAGACATCACCGGATCGGTCGGCTTCAGCCTGCCCGGCCAGGCCCCGCGCCCGGATTGCGTGCGCCTCGGCGTCGACGTCGACTACAAGCTCGCCGCCGACACCCTACTCAACGTCTCGGCCCACGCTTCGACCGTCGGCGAAGTCGCCGACGTCTCCGGCGCCATCAGCATCCGCCGCGCGTTCTGAACGCGACGCAACGCGTCGCGAGGGGATGCGTGGGCAAGTTGACATGGATCAAGACAGGCCGCCCATCTGGGCGGCTTTTTCGTTGGGCGCGTTCGCAAGATAGGGCTGACGGCCCTTGATCAGCAGCGGTTGAGCGAGGGCGCTCAACCCTACCCAAAGCCCAACTGAAAGGACGACCGCAGCTAGCTCGGCACGCAGTGCTGTCCCTGCCTCTGGTTACTTCACCACTTCCGAGCGTGCCTTGGCGAGGATGTCGGCGAGCTTCACTTCGGCGCCACCCTGACGCTTGCTCTCGTCGGCGGCTTCCATGAACGCATAGAGCTCGAGCGTCTCCTCCGGGCTCACCGGCGCCTTACCCGAGCGGAACATCTTCACGATCGCCTCAAGCAGCACTTCGTAGCCGTCGAACTTGCCGATGTTCGCTTCACCTTTCTCGCCGACGGCCTGGCCGCCGTAAGGCCCACCCTTGGCCTTGCGGTCCGCTTCGCGGAAGATGCCCACGCGGCCGTCGCCCCAATTGCCCGTGACCTGGATCAGGCCTTCGGCGGTCTTATCTCGCTTCACGGAGACACAGCCCGTGCCCATGACCGTGTAGAGGCTTTCGCAACCGTGGACGCCATACCAGTAGAGATCGGGATGGTGCGGCTCGAGGCTGGCAGGGCTGGTCGCGTAGGCCGACTTAACCTTGCCGACGGAGCCTTGCGCGACGGCCTGCGTGCCGGCGGCGAAGCGGAGGGATGAAGAACAGAAATAGGTCGCGCCGGCCTTCTTCGCGGCTTCCTGGATGCGGAGGACGTCGGCGAGGGAGCCGGCGATCGGCTTGTCGATGAAGACGGGTTTGCCGGCCTTGAGCACCGGCAGCAGCTGCTCGAGATGCACCCGGCCGTCGTTCGACTCCAGGAGCACGCAGTCGACCTGCGCGCAGAGCTGCTCGATCGACCCGACGATCTCCACGCCCATGGCCTGGAGTTTCGCCGTGTATTCCGGGACGCGGGAGGTGCTCTCCGGGATATCCTTGCTGCCTCGGGCGAAGGCGTGCGTCACGCGGAAGCCGGCGAACTTGGCCGTATCGGCCGGATTCTTAGGGCCTTTATTGAAGACCGTCGTGAAGGCCACGACGTGCGAGGTGTCCAGACCGATGATGCCGACCTTCTTCGGCGCCTCTTCGGCGCAGAGGGACGTGATGAAGGCGAGCGCGTAGACGCAGAGACGGGGTAAGCTCATGCCTATGGGTAATTCCTGACGGCCCCGGAGACAAGCCCGCGGGCCGTCGGTTAATGCGAACCTTCGAGCAATTGCCACACCCGCCAGGCCATCAGCAGTCCCAGGGCCGTCCAGAGCACCCCGAGCGCACGGTCGACCCAGCGGATCGTGGCGGCGTCCTTGAGGCGCAAGCGCAAGCGGTCACCGAGGAAGGCGTATAAACTCATCACGCCGACTTCCGCCCCCAGCGTGCACAACAGGAAGACGCCGGTGGTCGACCACGCGAACCCATCGGTCGGCACGCTCGCGGCCTGGATGATGACGAGGAAGAACGGGATCGTCTTCGGGTTCGAGAAGTTCACCCACGCGCCCCGCAGGAAAAGCCGGGCCGCGCCGCCTTCGAGTCCGGCGGACTCCGGCAGGCTCGTGCGCGGACGGACCAGATGCTGGAAGCCAAGATACAGGAAGTAAGCCATCCCGGCGGCCGCGACGGCGGTGAGCGCGTGCGGAGCCTGCTGCGCCAGCCACTGCGTGCCGAAGAGCGCCAGGAAAAGGTGCGGAGTCTCGCCGACGGCGAGGCCGAGCGTATGCCAGGCGGCGCGGCGCTTACCGTAACGGAGCGAGGTCTCGATGGTCGACAACGCCGCCGGCCCGGGCGAGAGGCTCGCGGTCAGGCAGGAGGCGATGAGCAGCCCGACGTGCATCCGCGCTCAGCGCAGGGCTTGCTTCCAGCGCGCGATCTCGCGGGCGACGGCCTTAGGGCCGGGCATGCCCGTATTCTCACGCGCGGCGAAACCACGCTGGAGACTGAAGACTTCGCGCCAGCCCTTCGTGAATTCCTTGTCGGCCGTCAGCGCGGCGGCGTCGGAAAGCTTGTCGAGCGGCACGCCGGACTTCTCCGCGAGCGCGACGAGGCGACCGACCGCGTGGTGCGCGTGGCGGAACGGCATGCCCTTGCGGACGAGCCAGTCGGCGAGGTCGGTGGCGAGGAGCGCGGGGTCGGACGCGGCGGCGAGGCAGCGGGCCTTATGGAACTTCGTGCCCGCGAGCGTGGCGGCGGCCACCGCGACGGACAGGATGAGCTGGTCGGCGGCGTCGAAGAGCGGCGGCTTGTCGTCCTGCAGGTCGCGATTATACGTGAGCGGCAGGCCCTTGGTGAGCGCGAGCAGGTGCGTGAGCGAAGCCTGGAAGCGGGCGGCCTTGCCACGGAGCAATTCCATCGAATCGGGATTACGCTTCTGCGGCATCAGCGACGAACCCGTCGAGAACTCGTCGGGCATGCGCGCGAAGCCGAACTCGGCGGAGGACCAGAGGACCATGTCCTCGGCGAGGCGGGAGAGGTGCACGCCGCAGAGGGCGGCGGCGAAGCAGAACTCCGTGGCCGGATCGCGGTCGGCGACGGCGTCCATGGAATTACGCGTGACCTGCGGGCGGCCCTTCTCGTCGACGAAGCCGAGCAGCTTCGCGGTGACTTCGCGGCGGATCGGCAGGGTCGTGCCGGCGATGGCGCCGGAGCCGAGCGGGCACCAGTTGGCGGAAGCCTTGGCGGCGGCGAGACGCACGCGGTCGCGGCCGAACATCTCGGCGTAGGCGAGGAGGTGGTGGGCGGCGGAGACCGGCTGGGCGCGCTGCAGGTGCGTGTAGCCCGGCAGGATCACGTCGGCGTTGGCCTCGGCGAGCTTCACCAAGGTCTTGAGCAAGGCGACGAGGGCTTCATCGGCGGCGTCGCACTGGTCCTTGATCCAGAGGCGGACGTCGGTGGCGACCTGGTCGTTACGCGAACGGGCCGTGTGCAGCTTGGCGGCGGCCGGGACGCGCTTCGTGAGCGCGCTCTCGATGTTCATGTGCACGTCCTCGAGGTCGCGGCTCCAGACGAACTTGCCGGCGGCGATCTCCTTGGCGATGGCGTCGAGCCCGCGCAGGATCGCGTCACGCTCCGTCTTGGTCAGGATACCGGCCTGGGCGAGCATCGTGGCGTGCGCCTTCGAACCGCGGATATCCTGGGCCCAGAGACGATGGTCAAACGAGACGGACTCGCCGAAACGCAGCATCAGTTCGGCAGGACCGGCGCTGAACCGGCCGCCCCAGGTGGCCTGGGCTTTCTTCCGTGCGGACATGACGAACCAATGCCCGCGAGAGGGCGAACAGGCAAGCAAGGACGCTCAGCGGACGGCCGGAGCGGGCGCGGGCTGGGCCGCCGGCTTGGCGGGCGTGGCCATGCCACGGGAGCCGTCGACGCGGATCACGATCTCGCCGGGCTCGGCGACGCCCATGCGTTCGCGGGCCTGGTCACGGACGAACTCTGGGTCACGCCCGAAACGGTCGATGTAGCGGTCAGTCTGCGCGCGCGCGCGTTCGAGCGCCGCGAAGGCCTGCTCCTTCTGATGTTCGCTGGCGCGCAGGCCTTCGAGGCGGGCGACTTCGTCGCCATAGGTCGACCAAGTGAAGGCGAGGACGGTGCAGAAGAGGATGAACGAAGCCCAGAGAAACAGCTTCTCGGTCTGAGGGTTGCGGGAAGAAGGCTCGCTATCCATGACGACCGCGGAAGTGAAAGCGGAAATCCACTACGGGGCGAGGGGAAAATGGGTCGTTCACTTCACCGTCGCGGCGACCGCCGCCAGGGAGCCGCTGAACTCCATGAAGGCCCAGACGATGACGCCGGTGACGGAGACGTAGAGCCAGACCGGGAAGACCCAGCGCGTGAGCCGCTTGTGCTCCTCGAAGCGGCCGGCCTTGGCCAGCCAGACGGCGCGGAGGACGAACGGGGTGACGACGATGGCCAGGATGACGTGCGGGATCAGGATGAAGAGGTAGAGTCCCTTGAGGCCGGCCCAGACCGAGGCGGGGTCGGGGGCGTAGGTGACGTTGGTCCGGCCGAGGGCCACCCAGAGATGGACCTTAGAGGCGAGGTAGACCGCCAGGAAGAAGGCCGAAGTGATGACCGCCCACTTCATGGCCTTGCCATGGCCTTCGCGGTCCCCGGCCTTGATCCGGAAGATGCCAATCAGCAGGAAGACCGTGGCCAGGCCGTTGAGGCCGGCGACGGCTCGGGAGAGGAGTTCGGTGGTGGAGGCCATGCCCCAGCAGAAGGGGTTTCACGGGAAAAGCCAACCCCTTCCCCTCCCCGGAGCCTCCGGCCACCCGTAACTAATCCCTGCCCCCGCGGTTTGATAATATAACCGATGAACGCCCCACTCCTCACCCTGCTGGCGGCGACCCTCCTCGCCGCCGGCCCCGCCCTGAAGCCGGCCGACAGCGCCCCGCCCGCCCAGAACAAGGTCACGATCACCGTCCGCGGTGATAAGCGGATCATCGAGTCCAACGGCATCCCGGACCATCAGGTGGCCGCTTTCCCCAACCGGGGGAACCCCAACGCCATCTCCGAGCAGAAATACCGTCTCGAGGTGCCCGCCCACCCGCAGCCGGCGACCGCGCAGCCTGGCCGCTTCCCTTACGCCTGGGGTGTCGCCTTGAACGGCGTGGTCTTCGACCCGGGTACCGCCGAAGTCTATAACGACGGCGACCGGAGCAACCCTTGGCGCTATGAGGCGCTCAAGAGCAATACCGAGATGGGCACCACCCCGCGGATCCCGACCGGCCTCGGCCTCGACCAGAACCACGGCCACGTCCAACCCAACGGCGCCTACCACTATCATGGACTTCCCACCCTGCTCATCGCCCGGCTCTCCGGCGGCGAGCAAAAGATGACCCACGTCGGCTGGGCGGCCGACGGCTATCCGGTCTACGCCGTCTATGCTTACGTTAATCCGGCCGACCCGAAGAGCGGAGTCAAAGCCATGAAGAGCAACTATCGCTTGAAGACGGCCGATCGCGGCGGCGACGGTAAGGATTCTCCCACCGGTAAGCCCGACGGCTCGTTCGGCCTCGACTACGAATACGTGCCGGGGCACGGCGACCTCGATGAGTTCGGCGGACGCACGGGCGTGACCCCGGAATTTCCGCAGGGCACCTATTACTACATGCTGACCGAGGAGTTCCCCTTCATTCCGCGTAAGCTCAAAGGCACGCCGGATCCTTCGTTCAACAAGATGCGTATGGACGCGCATGCGAACCTCGGCGGGCAGAGCGGACCTGGCGCCAAGGGTAAAGGAAAAGGCAAGAAGGGCCCTCCTCCCGGCGGCGAACCAAAATAAAGTACGCGCCATTGAGCCGGCGGCATGGGCGGCGATTTTCTCGCTAGGTTTCGTCGGCGCGCCCCCGCAGGAAGGTGGTCCGTTGCGCGGATGGCACCGGAAGCGAACCATAATGCGACGCCGGGGGCGCTTTTCCGCGGGACCAGGGGGCCTAAACTCGTCAAAGCAGTTGCGAAAGCCCACCTCCCCATCTACCTACGGAACAGATGTCTACCCCTTCCCCCGAGCGACCTGCGGACGGTTTATTCCGTGCTCTGATCCGCTGGTTCGATGCGGACTACATCCCGGAAGGAATCGAAGCATTACAGAACACCCCCAAGAAGGTCGACTGGGCCCGCTCCATCCCGTTCATCCTGCTCCATCTGGCCTGCTTCGCCGTCATCTGGGTAGGCGCCAGCCCCATCGCCGTCTGGACCGCCGTCGGCCTCTACTTCTTCCGGATGTTCGCCATCACCGGCTTTCTCCACCGGTACTTCTCCCACAAGACCTACTCCACCTCCCGCGCCTTCCAGTTCGTGATGGCCGTCTGGACGGCCCTCGCCGTCCAACGAGGCGCCCTCTGGTGGGCCTGCACGCACCGCCACCACCATAAACACTCCGACGAAGAAGACGACAAGCACTCCCCTGTCGTCGACGGCTTCTGGTGGTCCCATATCGGCTGGATCACCGCGAAGAAGAACTTCCCGACCGACTACTCGAAGATCACCGACTTGGCGAAATACCCCGAGTTGGTCTTCCTCAATCGTTTCGATATCCTCATCCCGCTCCTCGCCGCGGCCGCGACCTACGGCGCCGGCGCCTGGCTAGGCGCGGCCGGCTACGACACCAACGGGCCGCAGATGCTAGTCTGGGGCATCATCTCGACTGTCGTGCTCTTCCATGGCACCGGGTGCATCAACTCCCTCGCCCACGTCTTCGGAACCAAACGCTTCCACACCACGGGCGACGAATCCCGCAATTCGTTCATCCTGACGCTCATCACCCTGGGCGAAGGCTGGCATAACAACCATCACCGCTACCAAGCCACGACGAAGCAGGGCTTCTATTGGTGGGAGTTTGATCCGACTTACTATGGCCTGAAGGTGATGTCCTGGCTGGGCTTGATCTGGGGCCTCAAGGGAGTGCCCGCCTCGATCTACGAGGAGGCAGCGAAGGGTAAGACGGAAGCCTCCGCCCCCGGTGCGTGAACGTATCGCCATCGTCGGCTCCGGCGTGAGCGGCCTCGGCTGCCTCCGCTTCCTGTGCGCCCATCACGACGTCACGCTCTTCGACCGCGACCTCCGTCCCGGCGGCCACGCCCACACGATCGATGTCTCCGAACCCGGCACGGGCCGCGCCCTGCCGATGGACACGGGCTTCATGGTCTTCAACGAGGTGACCTACCCGCACCTCTGCCGTCTGTTCAAGGAGCTGGGCGCGCAGCCGAAGAAGACTTCGATGTCCTTCGCCGTCCGCCACGACCCGACCGGGCTGGAATGGTGCGGCAGCTCGCTGAACCACCTCTTTGCGCAGCGCCGCAACCTCTTCAGCCTGCGTTTCTGGAAACTGCTGCTGCAGATCAATAAGTTCAATAAGCTGGCCAAGACCGAGTGGCGTTCGACCGAGGCCGAGACGACTTCGCTCCGCGACTGGTGCGCCCAAAAAGGATTGGGCCAGGACTTCCTCGACCTCTACCTGATCCCCATGTCGGCCGCGGTCTGGTCGACGCCGGCGGAGAAGATGCTCGGCTTCCCCGCCGCCGCGCTGATGCGCTTCTTCCATAACCACGGCTTCCTCGGACTCGACACGCAGCACCAGTGGCTGACCCTCGAAGGTGGCTCCCGGACCTACGTCGAAGCCCTGCTCAAAGCCTGCCCCGCCGACTTTCGTTTCGGCCAGGGTGTGACCGCCGTCCGCCGCGACGGCGCGCAGGTCATCGTGACGACCGCCGCCGGCGAAGAGCGCTTCGACCGCGTGATCATGGCCTCGCACGCCGACACGACGCTGAAGCTGCTGACCGACGCCGACGCCGAGGAACGCCGCCTGCTCGGCGCCTTCGCCTATAACCAGAACCTCGCCATCGTGCATTCTGACATGGGGCCCCTGCCCCGTTCGGCCAAGGCCCGCTCCTCTTGGAACTACCGCACCTGGGCCAAGGAAGGGGGCCTGGCGACGTCGACCCATTACTGGATGAACTCCCTGCAGGGGCTCACGGACAAGGGCGACTTCGTCGTGACCATCAACCATCCCGAGCAGGTCGACCCGGCGAAGGTGATCGTGACGATCCCGACGGAGCATCCGCTGTTCTCGCTCGAGGCCGTCGCCGCTCAGGCCGAAATCCCCGCGCTCAACGCCCGCCCTGGCGCGCGCGTGCATTTCGCCGGGGCCTGGCAGCGCCATGGTTTCCATGAAGACGGTTTCTGGTCCGCGCACCGCCTGTGCTCGCAGCTCCTCGGCCGCGACGCCTGGGCCGCCTGATCAGAAGGCCAGCTTCTGCGCCTGCCGCTCGAAGCCTTCGGCCTCGAACAATGGTTCCGGCTGCATCTTCACGAGGTCGGCCACGTAGCGGTCGGGCACGCGCTCGAGGCGCGTGTTGTAGAACGTCGTGATGTTCGCGTGGTAGGCGCGGGCGAGCGCGATCCGGTCCTCGGTCTCGACGAGATTGCGGCTGAGCTCGGCGAAGACCGTCTGGCCCTTGAGATCGGGATACTGCTCCGCGACCGCGAGGAGCGTCGGCGCGACGGCGGCGACCCGACCGCCGGCGGCCTGCGCGCGGAGGGCGGCGACGAGCGTCTGCACGGACGCCTCGTGCGCCCGGAAACCCTGCACACAGGTGACCAGCGGAGGGATCAGGTCCGCGCGGCGCTTGAGTTGGACGTCAATGAGCGAAGAGGCCTGGCGGACGCGGTTGCGCAGGCCCGTGATGCTGTTGAAGACCATCCAGACCCAGCCCGCACCGGCGGCGAACGAGTAAAGCAGGACACCGACGAGCAGCCCGAACGGCGCGACGTCGGGCCGGGCGCCGGCCATGAGGACCGAGCCGAAGCCGCCTGCGAGCGCGGCGCCTAGGATGTTCCACACGATGAACGACGTGGCTTTGCCGTCGCTGATGTCCTGCTCCTTGCGCGGGGTGATGATGAACATATCCGCCTTGGCCTCGTGCTTGATCTGGGCGGCGACGATGTCCGGTCGCTCGCTGGCGCGGCCGCGGACGAAGAGCTGCGTGCCGACCGGCAGGCCATATTCGGTGAAGCTGCGCTCACCGGTCGAACCTTCGACGGCGTCGGACGGACCTTTGTCGTAATACAAAGAATCGTCGCGATCGACGTGCTGGTCGAACATCGTGAGGGTGTCCAGGTCGGCGCCCTCGGGGTCGACCCACACGTAGCCCGTCTCGTCCTGGACGTAGAAACCGCCCGTCTCGCCGCCTGACGCCACGGTGTCGCTGCCGGTGTCGATGACCGTGCGCGTGCGCGTCCGGCCCTTGTCGTCGGTGTAGGTCTCGGTGCGGCGCCGCCGCCAATGTTCGCTGACCGACCAGCTGTAGAGCACGCAGGGCTTCTCCGCCAGATAGCTGATGAAAGGATCGCGGCGGACGCACGCGCCCTCGAGCTCGACTTCGCCGACGAAGACCCCGAGGGCCTTCGAGACCGGGGTGTCGTCGAGGAGGCGACGTTTCCGGCCGGCGTTCAAGGCCAGCAACAAGCACCCCGCGGAACCGGCTAAGGTCAGTAATGCGGGGGCTGCGATATCCTGGGCCACGGGCGTCGTTATGCCCACGTCCTTTGGTTTAGCAAGGTTTGGAGGCGGGGACGCTTGCACCCGGGCGGCTTGCACCCACCCTGCAGGCCGATGCCCCGACTGTACGACGCAGAAGTGATGCACGCCCGGCTCTGGCCGAAGCGGCATGACTTCACGCACGCGGCCTTCGCCTTCTCGGTCGACGCCGCCTCGGTCGACGCGACAAATGGCGGACGCTTCATGCTCGGCCGCGCCTGGTCGCCCTATCGCTTCCGCGACGGCGACTTCCTCCCGGCCGGCGAGGTCTTCCAGCCGGAAGGCGTCCCGCAGGCCTTCGCCGGCGCCACGCTCGCCGACCGCTTCCGCGTCTTCGCCGCCGCCCACGGCGAACCGCTCCCGACGCACGCCGTGATCCGGCTGGTCGCGATGCCCCGCTCCTTCGGGAAGTCTTATAATCCCGCGGTGTTCATGATGGCCACCGTCGACGGCGTCCTGACCTGCGGGATCGCCGAGGTCCATAACACGTTCGGCGAACGGAAGGCGTGGTTCCTCGGCTGGGCCTGCCTGCGCCATGATTTCGACGGCGACGCCTACCTGCAGCTACGCACGCCGAAGCGCTTCTACGTCTCGCCGTTCTCGGCGCTGGATACCGAATTCGAGTTCACGCTCCGCCTGCCCGACGGCCGCCTGGCGATCACGGTCGACCACTATGAGGACGGACGAAAGACGCTCATCAGCGCCTGGACCGGCCGACAGGTCCCGCTGACCGACGCGCGCCTGCTCTGGCTGACCATCAAGTCACCGCTGCTCATCCTCAAGGTCGTGGCGCTCATCCATCTGCACGCCGCCTGGCTGTGGCTGGTGAAAAAACTTCCTTTCCGCCGGAAGGGAGACGACATTCCCCTGCAGCGTAACCTACGGCACCCCACCTCTGAACTGACCGGCCGACATGACTAATCCTTCCCCTGCCGCCGGCTCCCTCGCCCGCCGCCTCGTCCTCCCCGAGCTCGCGAAGCTCACGAAGGGCCGCCTGCTCCTCCGCCTGCCCGAAGGCGCGGAACTCGTGCTCGGCGACCCTCGCGCGACCGGCGGAGCCCGTATGGACGTGAAGGACGAGAACGCCTTCCGCCGCATCATGCTGGCCGCCGACATCGGCCTGACCGAAGGCTACATGGAGGGCGAGTGGGACTCCCCCGACCTCAACGCGCTCATCGGCTTCTTCATCGAGAACATCGACCAGACCCCGGGCATGTCCGGTTCGGCCCGCAAGGCGCTCGGCGTCGGCCTCTTCCGCATCGCCGACCGTATCGGCCACCTCCTACGTCCGAACGACAGACAGATGGTGCGTCGCAACATCTCGGAGCACTACGACGTCTCTAACGACTTCTTCCGCCTCTTCCTCGACCCGTCGATGATGTACTCGTCGGCCCGCTGGGAAGGAACCGACTCCCTCGAGCAGGCCCAGACCAACAAAAACGATTCCCTCTGCCGTTTCCTCCAGCTCAAGCCGACGGACCACGTCATCGAGATCGGCACCGGCTGGGGCGGCTGGGCCCTGCACGCCGTGAAGAAGTACGGCTGCCGCGTCACCTCGCTGACCATCTCGCAGGCGCAGCACGACCTCGCCGTCGAACGCGTGAAGGCCGCCGGCCTCGCGGACCGCATCACGGTGAAGCTCGAGGACTTCCGCGACCATCAGGGCAGCTACGACAAGTGCGTCTCCATCGAGATGATGGAAGCCCTCGGCCATAAGTACCTGCCGGCCTTCTGCGCGTCCATCGGCCGACTGCTGAAGCCCGACGGCATCGCCGCCTTCCAGTACATCACCTGCCCGGACAGCCGTTACGCGCAGTTCCGCGACGGCGTGGACTTCATCCAGAAGCACATCTTCCCCGGCTCGCTCCTGCTTTCGATCAATCGCGTCGGCGACCTCATGACCCAGGAGAGCGGCTTCCAGCTCGACCGCCTCGAGGAGTTCGGCCGCGACTACGCCCGCACGCTCGATGCCTGGTGCCAGGCCTTCGAGGCGAATTTGGATAAAGTCCGGGGAATGGGTTTCGACGAACGCTTCATCCGCAAGTGGCGCCTCTACTTCCGCTACTGCCAGGCCGCCTTCGAACATCGCAACATCGGCGTCGTCCAGGCCGTCTACGTCCGCCCGAACCGCAAGGGCTGAGCGCGGCGCGTCGCGAGGGGGCAAGTGGGCAAGTTGACACGTGGACAAGGTGAGCGGCCTCAATCAAAGGGAAACCGGAGACCGGATGATTGGCTGGGGATATGATGCCCGCAGCATCCTTTCCGGTTTCCGGTCTCCCTTTTCAGTTCGTCCGCCTGTCTCGAGGCTAGGGCAGCACTGCGTGCTGCCCTAGCCCCTTCGCCGCAGGGCGAACCGGTAGGGCTGACCACCCTTGGTCAGCCGCGGTTGAGCGAGGGCGCCCAACCCTACCCGAGGCAACTAGGTCAGCACGCAGTGCTGACCCTCCCTCAAACCCAGAGGCTCCATTCAGCCCTCAATTCAGTCCTCCACTCTTCCACGGTTTGCCTTCCCCCGCATTACCCCCACCCTGAATCTAAGCCCTCGCCGATACTCCATACTCTATACTCCATACTCGCATCATGACCTCCCGTCGCGCCATCGCCCTCTACTTCATCTTCGTGCTCGTCGCCATGACCTGGGTGTCGTGGTATGCCTCGACCGCGCCGACGATCACCTCGCTCGCGAAGTATGCCGAGCTGGTGAAGAACCAGGAAGGTATCAACGTCATCAAGGGCTTCGAGACCGTGTGCTCCGAGCCGTGGGGCCTCGCCACGATGTTCGACGCCTACTTCGGCTTCATGGCCTTCTGGCTCTACACCGCCTGGCGCGCCCGCACGGTCGGGGCCCGTCTCGGCTGGCTCGTCGCCCTGCTGCTCCTCGGCAACTTCGCCATCGCGGCCTATGTCCTCCTCTGCCTCAAGCAGTCCGGCGACGAGACCGATCTGGGCAAGGTATTCTTCACCCGTAAGGCGGCCTGAATGGGGCGCGTCGGTGATTGGCTCCGCCGTAAGGTGCGCGACCCGCTCCTGGCGGAGTTGCGTCAAGGGGTCACGCCTGCGGCCGTCTCGGCCGCGGTGACGGTCGCCTTCGCCCTTGCCATCGTCCCCATCATCGGTGCCACGACCGTATTGTGTCTCTTGGCCGGGCGGATTTGGCGCCTGAACCACGTCGTGATGCAAATCGTGAACCACGCCAGTTACCCCCTGCAATTTCTGCTCCTTGTGCCATTCGTCCGGCTGGGCGAAACCGTTGTCGGGGCCGAGCCCATCGCCCTGTCTCCCTCCGCGCTCATCGATGCGTTCAATGAGTCCTTCGGAGGCTTTGTGGCCCAATTTGGCCTGGCCTACGTCCATGGCCTCATCGGCTGGGTGCTGACGGTCCCGCTCGCCTGCTGGATCTTTCATCTTATCCTGAGCCGTCTTTTCCGCCGCTTCACCCCGCCCCCCGTTTCCCCATGAACCCGCTCACCGCCCTCGGCCTCGACTTCATCATCCTGCTCGTCGAAGCCTGCGTCTTCTTCGCCCTCTGCTGGCTCGTGGCCAAGAAGATCGACAACTGGTCGATCGTGGACGTCGCCTGGTCCTACGGCTTTGCGCTCGTCGGCCTACAGATGATCGCCGTGCACTTCTTCTACGCGCCCATCAGCGGACAGGGCCTGCTGATGGCGGCCGCCACCGTGGCCTGGAGCGTCCGCCTGGGCTCCCATCTCGCGAAGCGCGTGCTCGGTCACCTCGACCAGGAAGACGGCCGCTACCTCAAGATGCGGGCCGAATACGGCGACCGGATGCCGGCGCGCATGGTCTATTTCTATTTCGTCCAGGCCGTCGTGCTCGCGGTCCTCTGTCTGCCTCTGCTTTCCTCGAGCCCGGTCAACGTCCCGAGCGCGCCCGCCCCGATCCACTGGGCCGGCCTGGCTGTCGTCGGCCTGGCGCTGCTTATCGAGACGATCGCGGACGCCCAGCTGGCGGCGTTCAAGAAGGACCCCGCGAACCGCGGTAAAGTCTGCGAGCGCGGCCTGTGGGCCTGGAGCCGTCACCCCAATTACTTCGGCGAATGGCTGGTCTGGGTCGGCTTCTTCCTGATGAGCTATAACAGCGCCTACCGGGGCATCCCCGGGCTGCTCTGCGTCGGGGTCATCTACTATTTCCTCACGCGCGTGACCGGGGTCCCCCTGACCGAGCAGCACCTCCTCGCGTCCAAAGGCCCGGCCTACGCCGACTACCAGCAGCGCGTGCCGGCTTTCTGGCCCCGTCCGCCGCGCGGCTGATTTTTCCGAGGCGACGGATTGCCAGCGGCTGGGAGGGCGTACAATTTGCCCCCATGCCGCTGCTCGACAAACTCATCGAAAAAGACGTCCTCCCCGACGGAGCGATCCGCTGGGGCATCCGGCGTCTCCTCAAGCAGCGCCTCGTCGACGAGCGTCCGGCGGACGCCGCGGCCCGCTTCGCCAAGGTCGACGCCTTCGCCGCCGAACTGCGCACTCTGCCCGTCGCGATCGAGACCAAGGCCGCCAACGAGCAGCACTACGAAGTGCCCGCCGAGTTCTATAAGCTCTGCCTCGGGCCCCGCCTGAAATACTCCTCCTGCTTCTACGAGACCGGCACGGAGTCCATCGGCCAGGCCGAGGAGACCATGCTCACGCGTACCTGCGCGCGCGCGGAATTGCAGGACGGGCTCGAGATCCTCGAGCTCGGCTGCGGCTGGGGCTCGCTCACGCTCTGGATGGCCGAGAAATACCCCAACGCCCGCATCACCGGCGTCTCGAACTCCGCCTCCCAGCGCGCCCACATCGAAGGCGAGTGCGCCAAGCGCGGCTTCCGTAACGTGCGCATCATCACCTGCGACATGAATATCTTCTCCGCCGAGGCCTCCCGGTACGACCGGGTCGTCTCCGTGGAAATGTTTGAGCACATGAAGAACTGGGGTGAGCTCATGCGCCGCATCGCCGGCTGGCTCAAGCCCGGGGGCAAGCTCTTCTTCCACGTCTTCACGCACAAGGACGCGGCTTACCATTTCGCCGCCAAGGACGCCACCGACTGGATGTCGCGCCACTTCTTCACCGGCGGCATCATGCCGTCGAACTGCCTCGCCAGCCGCTTCCAGGAAGACCTCAAACTGGAGACCCAGTGGGAGGTCGAGGGCCGCCACTACGGCCAGACCTCCGAGCACTGGCTCGAGAACACCGACCGCCACCGCGAGGAGATCCTCCGGATCTTCGCGCAGACCTACGGCCCGGACCGGGCGAAGGCCTGGCTCGCCAACTGGCGCGTCTTCTTCATGGCCTGCGCCGAACTGTGGAATTACCAAGGCGGCACCGAGTGGATGGTCTGCCATTACCGCTTCGCCAAGCGCGCGGGCTAAGTCCGCGTTTGCCACGGGCCGCGGTCCGCGTTTGCTCGGCGTCATGCAGAGCTACGAAGCGAACGGCGTGCCGATGGAACGATGGAAGGTCGGCGCGTCGACCTACGAGACCTGCCTGACGCGCGGGGCGCGGCTTTTGCGTTGGAAGCTCGATGCCCCCTCGGGCCGGCGTGAGATCCTCTTCTGGCCCGAGGGCGCGCCGATGGACCTCGATAAGATCGGCCCGGTGCGCGGCGGCAATCCGATCCTCTTCCCGTTCATGGGACGCAACTACGCCGACGGCGAGAAGTTCGCCTGGAAGGCCGCGGACGGCGTCAAACGCCCGATGCCGCAGCACGGTTTCGCGCGCGACGCCGCCTTTGAGATCGTCGAGAGCGGCCCCAAGCACGCCGTGGTCCGGATGATCCAGGACGAGCGCGGCCGGAACTGCTATCCCTTCGCGTACGACTTCCGGATCCGCTTCGACTTCCTCGAGCTGTTCCTACGCATCACCTTCGAGTTCGAGAACCGCGACGCCCAGCCGCTGCCGTGGTGCGCCGGTCACCATTTCTACTTCACGCTCCCGTGGCACGCCGGCCTGAGTCGCCGAGACTACGTCGTGAAGATCCCGTCGAAGAAACAGTGGCGCCACGCCGCCGACGGCAAGCTCGTGCCTTTCACGGAACTGAAAGGCCAGGAGGCGATCGGCTTCGACAGCCCGCATCTCTCGGACTGCATCTTCACGAGCCTCAAGTCAGCGACGGTCAGCTTCGGTCCGAAGTCGGGCGAAGAAGACATCAGCGTGAAGGTCGGCGAGGAGCCGATTCCGGGCGCGTGGGCGAGCGTCGTCACCTGGACGCCCGACCCGGAAGCGCCGTATTATTGCGTCGAGCCGTGGATGGGCCCGCCCAACAGCCCTGAACACAAGAACGGGCTCCGTTTCGCGGAGCCCGGTCAGATCGACACCTTCGTCACTGAGGTGTCGTTGATGTAAGCCTCGCGGCTTACTTGCTGCTGTTGCTGTTGAGGGGCAGCTTGCCCTTCGACTTCGTCGGGGCCTTCTTGGCGGCCGGGGCCGGAGCGGGCTCGACGACCGGAGCGACCACGGGGGTCAGGCCGGCGGCCGGGACGAGGTTGGCGTCGCCGGCACCATCGGTGACGGGGGACGGACCCTTTTCAGGACCCATGCAACCAACGAGGACGGCGGAAAGGAGGGAGAGAACGAACAGATTGCGTACCATGGCAGTGAGGTTAGGTTGCGGGGACTCTACCTCGCATGGCCCAACGCACAAGCGCAGATTCTGGTCCCCTCACCCTGTTCGTCTGCACGGGTAATTTCTACCGCAGCCGCCACGCGGAGGCCCTGTTCAACTGGCATGCGGCCCGGGCGGGCCACCCGGCGCGGGCCTTTTCGCGCGGGTTGCTGACCTCCTTGGTGGCCGACGAGCCCACCCTGCTGTCCCGGGATACCGAACGCCGCCTGCGAGCACTGGGCATCCCCCTGGAACTGACGGGCGCGGCGCCGACCCAGCTGCGCCGGGAAGACCTGGAGCGGGCCCACCGGACCATCGCCCTCAAGAAGGACGAGCACCGCGCCATGATGCTCCAGGCCCACCCCGAGTGGGCGGACCGGATCGAGTATTGGTCGGTGCACGATATCGACTACGCCCATCCGGACCAAGCGCTGCCTCAGATCGAGGAGCAGGTCCTCGAGCTGATGCGCACGCTGCGGATCTGATCCGCGGAGGCCTTAGGCGGCCGAACCCGCGCCGGCCCGGCGCAGGGCTTCCAGATGCGAAGCGGCCTGATTGAGAAGACCGCGCATCTCGACCATCGTCTCCTGGGCCACTTCGGCCTTGGTCGCGGCGGCTTCCTTGAGGGCTTCGGCGCGGCGGGCGAGTTCCGTGGCGAGCTCATGGGCGGAGGCGATGGTCTTGGCCTTGAGCTCGCGGGTGCGGAGGTCGAGGCGGGCGGCGAGGGAGTCGATGTCGCGACCGAGGGTGCGGCTCTGCTCCTTGAGTTCGGCGGCCATGATGCGGGAGTCCGGCACGCGGCGCAGGTCCTGGGTCAGGCCGACCTTGGAGAGGGTCCAGATGATCCACTTGGTCGGGTCGAACTGCCAAGGCTTCACGCCGTTACGGTAGTCGTGCTGGAACTCGTGGTGGTAGTTATGGTAGCCCTCGCCGAAGGTCAGCAGCGCGACGACGCCGCTGTCGCGGGCGCTGTGGTCGGTCGAATAAGGACGACGGCCGATCATGTGGCAGAGCGAGTTGATGCAGAAGGTGCCCTGCTGGACGACCACCGTGCGGAGGAGGCCGGCGATAAGGAAGGCGGCCAGGGCGGTCATGCCCGGGTTGGCGAAGCCCATGAGGACGGCGTAACCGTAACCGAGGGCGGCCGGCATCACGAAGCCCACGAAAGCCCCGATCCACTGGACGTAGCGGTGCTGCCACATGACGAGGGGGTCGGCTTCGAGGTCCTTGACGTTGGTGACGGGCGGCTTCGGCTTGAGACGGAAGAGGAGCCAGCCGATATGGGCGTAGAAGAAGCCCTTGGAGATATCATAGGGATCTTCGTCTTCATCCACGTGCTTGTGGTGGATGCGGTGGTCGGCGGACCAATCCAGGGCCGAATTCTCGAAGGAAGCGGCGCCGAAGAGGAGGACGAAGAGCTTCACCGGCCACTTGGCCTTGAAGGAAATGTGGGAAAACAGGCGGTGGTAGCCCAGGGTGATGCCGAAACCGGTCGCGTAGTAATAGAACACGAACAGGGCCAAGATGAAACCCCAGCCATGGACCTTGTTGGCGGCGTCAGCCGGGAGGTTGAACTGGGTCCAGAGGAACCAGGGGACCACGGTCAGCGAGAGGAGAGCCGTCCCGATCAAGAAGGTGGAGGTCACCCATTCGATACGGTAGATAGGGAAGTTTTTGAACTTCATGGAAGGTCTGAAAAGTAGGGCCGCGGGCCGTCTAGGCGAGAGGAATCAACCTGCCTAAATCGGGTAAAAATGCCCTCTAGATTCGCTTTTTCCCGAACCTTCTTTCGGGTGCGCCTCGTAAACGAACCTAAGTTCAGTCGCGACGGCGGCGACCGATCGAATTCTTCACCGGGATGATCCGCACGGGCTCGCGCGTCTTGATCCAGAGATCGCTCTCCTTGAAAAGTTTGCCGGAGATGCTCTGCACGGCGTCGCCGAAAGACTCGACCGGTACGCGCTGTCCCTTGGGCGATTCGTTGAAGGCCTTGGCGACCTCGACGATCTTGGCGGAGACTTCCTTGGGGTCGTCATCCTCGAGCAACTGGACGACCCAACCCGTCAGGTCCTTAGGCAGGCCTTCCTCGGGCTCACTGACCAAGACGAGCATCTGCTTCTTCGCCGGCTTCTCGCGCTCGACGGCCTCTTCGGCCACGGCGTCGCGGATCTGGTTGAGGATTTCGGCGGCCACGCGCACGTCGACTCCGCTCTCCTTGAGGATCTTCTGGACGACTTCGATATCTACCTTGGCCATAGGCCACCAAGAGACTCCAACCAACCCAGCGAGGGAAGCCGGAGTTATTCCCAGCACGGGTAGAGGCCGCCAATCAAAGGGAAACCGGAGATTGGCCGGGGGGATATTCTCGGGTGTAAGGCACCCCAAACACCCGATCCCGTCTCCGGCTTCCCTTTGAGTTTAAGGCCCCGCCACCTGCCACCCGAAGCCCGCATCCCACTTTTGCACCTTTGCACAGGCCGCAGGCCGATTTGCACTTTTGCACTTAGGACAGCACGTGGTGCTGTCCCTACCCCTCTGGTCTCTGTTGCTCCCGGTCCTCCTTTGCTTCTTAACCCCATCGTGCCGGAGCATACCAAAGTCATGGGCAAAGAGTGGGCGGAGGCCCGCCGCGAGGCGAACGTCGCCCGGCTGAGGGCGACCCTGGCCACGGCCTTGGCGGGACGAACCGGCATCACCTTTGAGCTCGGCTGTGGACACGGTCACTGGTTGGCCGCTTACGGTGCCGCCCACCCGGACGAATTTTGCGTGGGTATCGACCTGATCACGCACCGCGTCGCGCGTTCCGTGCGCAAACAGACCCTCGGCAAGCTGGACAACGTCATCTTCCTCAAGGCCGAAGCCACGGAATTCCTTGAAGCGCTGCCGCCGCCGGTGAGCCTCGCCAAGATCTTCATCCTCTACCCCGACCCGTGGCCGAAGAAGAAGCATCACAAGAACCGTTTCATCCAGACAGCGAGCCTCGACCTATTGGCCGCGCGGGCCAGCGCGGGCACCCGCCTCCACTTCCGCACCGACAACGCCGATTACTTTCAGTGGACCCAAGAACACCTCGCCGCCCACCCGCGCTGGGAAGTTCGCGCCGCGGCGGCCTGGCCCTTTGAGCAAAAAACCTTCTTCGAAGAGCGCATGAAGGATCGGCGGGATGTCTTCGCAGACCGACTGACCTGAAAGTTGCTCATTTATGACGAGGTAAGTGCCTCATAAATAGCAAGGTATAGGACGTAATCCTTTCCCTTGCATCGTCTGGCGTCAGACCTACTCATAAAGCCCGTGAAGCCTTTCCGCCATACCCGCATCACTTTCACCATCGGGCCAGCCACCGAATCGGAGGCCCAACTGGAGGCCATCATTAACGCCGGCGCCAATGTCGTCCGCCTGAACATGGCCCACGCCGACCATGCTTGGGTGCGCACCATCGTCGCCCGCGTCCGGGAGGTGAGCCACCGCCTTAAGAAGGAACTCGGCGTCATGATGGACATCAAGGGCCCCGAGATCCGCACCGGCGCCCGCAAGGAATCCACCCAGCTCCTCGTCGATCAGATTGTCGACGTCACCGGCTCCGAAGCCGCCCAGGCCGAGGGGGACCTCCTCGTCATCCCGACCAACTACCCGAAGATGATTACCGCCGTGCCCGTGGGCGGTGTCGTCCTCGTCGACAACGGCCTGATCCAGCTGCGCGTGCTCGAGCAGAAGAAGGACCGTCTGCGCTGCAAGGTCGAGCAACCCGGCCCGCTCGGCAGCCGCCGTCACATCAACCTTCCCGGCGTCAAAGTAGACCTCCCGGCCCTCACCGACAAGGACCGGGCCGATGTCGCCGTCGGCTGCGAAGTCGGCGTCGACTTCTACGCTTTGTCCTTCGTGCGCGAGGCGGCTGACGTCCACGCCCTCCGCGCCCTCCTCGCCCAGCATGACTCCAAGGCGCACATCATCTCGAAGATCGAAGACCAGTCGGCCATCGAGCACCTCGGCTCGATCCTCGAGGCCACCGACGCCCTGATGGTGGCTCGCGGCGACTTGGGCATCGAGATCCCTTACGAAACCTTGCCGCTGGTCCAACGCCGGGCCGTGGCCATGGCCATCGCCCGCCGCAAACCCGTCATCGTGGCCACCCATATGTTGGAGTCCATGATCCACGCGCCCGTGCCGACGCGGGCCGAGGTGACCGACGTCTCCAATGCCGTCTTAGAAATGGCCGACTCGGTCATGCTCTCGGGCGAGACCACCACCGGCAAGCACCCCATCCGCTGCGTCGAGGTGATGTGCCGCATCGCCACCACGACCGAACGCGAACTCCCCCGCAAACTTTCGGAGGAATACCTCAACGAAACGCCGAAGGTCAAACTGCTGCGCGCCGCCGCGGGCCTCGCCCAGGATCTGGGCAACACGGGCATCATCGCCTTCACCCGTAACGGCGACGTGCCGCGCACGCTGTCGTCGCTCCGCGCCATCGGTTGCCCGATCTACGCTTTCATGGAAGAGGAACATGTCCACCGGAAGATGAGCCTCCTCTGGGGGGTCGAGTCCTTCCAGACGAAGTTCTCGCCCAAGGCGGAAGACAATATCACGCTGGCCCTCCTCCGACTCCGCGACGAAGGGCTCGCCGAACCTGGCCAGGTGCTCGTCATCGTGACCAACGTGATCCTCGGACCGACCGTCATCGATTCCGTCCAGCTTCGCGCCGTCCCGGCACTCTGAAGCGTGGGGCAGCATCGCGTGCTGCTCTAGCTGTAAAAGTGGAGGTAAGTTTCGGGTGGCGGGTGGCGGATTCTGGCTCGGGTAGGGAGGCGATGACATCGCCTCCGCCGTCTCGAGGTAGGGTTGAGCGCCCTCGCTCAACCGCGGTTGCCCTAAGTGTGGTACAAAACAGGACTCAAAGGGAAACCGGAGACCGGATGATTGGCTGGGGTGCATTCTCAGGTCCCAGGTCTCAGCCATCGGGCACCAGGTTCAGGTGTTCGGGTTCAGGTACTGGTCCCGGGACCTGTACCCGTACCTGATGCCCGCACCCGAACCTGGTGCCGAGACCAGGGACCTGAAAATATATCCCCGCAGCATCCTCTCCGGTCTCCCTTTGATTGATGTCTCTCCCCTTGTCACCGTGTCACCTTGCCCACGTGTCCCCTTGCGAAGCAAAGCTTCGCGCCGCGCTCAGAACCCGCGGCGGAGGCTGATGGCGCCGGAGACGTCGGGTGACTCGCCGCGGCCGGCGGCGTGGACCGTGAAGGAGAGCGTGGTCTTCGCGTCCATGAGGTAATCGAGGTCGAAGCCGAAGCGCGCTTGGTCGCGCACGACGGGGGCGCCGGGCAGCGAGAGGTCCAGCGTGCTGGTGATGTCGGTGGCGGTGAGGATGGCCTGGTCGGAGTCGAAGCGGCGGATCCACTCGACCGAGAGGCGGCCACGGAGTTTTTCGGTGAAGGAGCGCGTGGCGGCCACCCCGAGGCGACCTTCCTGGGCGGTCTGCTTGAGTTCGCCGAAGCTGCCCGCGAACGCGCCACCGGTTTCGGAGTAGGCGTCGGACTGGGCCTTGCTCGTCGAACCGGAGATGAAGCCTTTGATGTCGGCGCCGAGGGCCTTGGTCAGGACCGGGGTGTCGTAGCGCAAGCGGACGGTGGTGCTCTGCAGGTCGGTTTCGCCGTGCGAGAAGTCGATGCCGCCGCCCGTCACGTAACCACGGTCGGTGACCGAGTGCCAGCTGCCGACGGAAACGAGCACGGAGAAGATGCCGCCGTTATCTTGGATGAAGTCGACCTCGCCGACGAGGTAGCGGCCATCGGTCGAGCCTGAGCCGCCGTTGGCCATGTCGCGGTCTTGGCGGCCGTAGCCCGCGCCGATGCCGAGGAGCACGCCCGGGGCGGTTTCGAAGGTCGCGCCGGCTTCGCCGGAGCGCGTGATCAGGTCACGGGAGCGCGAGCTCGAGGCGACGTCGCCCGTCACCCAATACGAACGGCCGCGGCCGAGTTCGGCGAGCGGGCGGTGGTGGGCGCCTTCCATGAAGGAGCGGGAGAGTTCGAGTCCGGTCGAAAGGGTGGAATGCACGCCGCCGACGGAGCCCAGCCAGTCCTGGACATCGAGCATCACGCGGTTGGTGTACATAAACGCACGGGATTCCCCGTCGGCGTTGTCGGCCTCC
This sequence comes from Opitutales bacterium, assembly GCA_032120295.1. Classification (GTDB taxonomy): domain Bacteria; phylum Verrucomicrobiota; class Verrucomicrobiia; order Opitutales; family UBA953; genus UBA953. The sequence continues at coordinate 29,963 of JAUMEU010000194.1, forward strand.
CCCACGACGACCGCACCATCCGCGGAAACGCCGTTGGCATAGGAATAAGATCCACCGGAGAGGGTGCCGAGGTCGGTCATCCCGCCGGCGCTCGTCCAGCGAAACGCGCGTTCGCCGGCGGTGCTATTACCATACCCCACGACGACGGAGCCATCCGCGGAAATACCGGAGGTGTAGGAATAAGACCCCCCGGAGAGGACGCCGAGGTCGGTCATCCCGTCACTCGTCCACCGAAACGCGCGGCCACCAGCGGTGCTATTACTAAACCCCACGACGACCGCGCCATTTGCGGAAACTCCGAAGGCGGTGGAATAAGACCCCCCGGAGAGGGTGCCGAGGTCGGTCATCCCGCCGGCGCTCGTCCATCGAAATGCGCGTCCGTCCCCGCTGGCGTTGGCGGCATACCCCACGACGACGGAGCCGTCTTCGGAAACACCGTAGGCTTGGGAATAATTGCCCCCAGTGAGGACGCCGAGGTCGGACATCCCGCCGTCACTCGTCCACCGAAACGCGCGGCCACCAGCGGTGCTATTACCAGACCCCACGACGACCGCGCCATCCGCGGAAACGCTTCTGGCGTCGGAATAAGACCCACCGGAGAGGGTGCCGAGGTCGGTCATCCCGCCGGCGCTCGTCCACCGAAACGCGCGGCCGTTCCCATTGGCGTTACTGCCATACCCCACGACGACGGAGCCATCCGCGGAAACACCGTAGGCTCGGGAAAAAGTCCCTCCAGAGAGGACGCCAAGGTCGGTCATGCCGCCGGCACTCGTCCACCGAAACGCCCGTTGGCTACCGGCGGTGCCATTACCATACCCCACGACGACCGCGCCATCCGCGGAAACACCGTTGGCTTGGGAATAATTCCCCCCGGAGAGGGTACCGAGGTCGGTCATCGACTGGGCCTGGGCGTGGATCGAAGTCGCCGCGGCGGCGAGGAGGAAGGAAGATTTGAGGTGTTTCATGAAGGGTTTAATAAGGGTCTATGGATTACATGAATACAAACTGAATAGTCAGTTTTGTATCCTTTAGGGGTGTGTTTTTAATATAATGGGTGGGGTTAAGTAATATTGGGCAGGTAGCGTGTTCGGGTAGGGTTGAGCGCCCTCGCTCAACAGCGGCTGACCAAGGGTGGTCAGCCCTATCCAAGGCACGAAACAGCACTCAATGGGAAACCGGAGACCGGATAGGATGCTGCGGGCATGTAATTATTTCAGGTGCCGGGTGACGGCCATCAGGGCATCAGCCATCCGGCTGTCGGCTTTTCAGCCATCGGCCACCGGCTTCGGGTTTTCGGCCGTAGCCATTGCCACTAGGTCAGCACGCAGTGCTGACCCTACCTAGAGGCAAGATCCATACGCCAACCGCTAGCCGCCACAACCTTGCTTCTAACCCTACCTAGAGAAATACAACCTCGCCAGGGCTTGCGTGCCGGCGTCGCCTTCGCCGGCGGCGACGACTTCGGCGTAGAGTTTCGCGGCGAGCTCGAGGCCGGGCAGGCTGAGCTTCTGTTCGCGGCAGACGTCGAGCGCCAGGCCGATGTCCTTCACGAAGTGCTTCACGTAGAAGCCTGGAGCGAAGTCGCCCTTGAGCACGCGCGGGGCGAGGTTGAGCAACGCCCAGCTCGACGCGCCGCCGCCCGAGATCGAACGCAGCGTGGTCTCGAGGTCGAGTCCCGTCGCGCGGGCGAAGGCCAGGGCCTCGGCCATGGCGATCATGCCGGAGGCGATGCCGATCTGGTTCGCGAGCTTACAGAGCTGACCGGTGCCGGGACCGCCCTGCAGGACAATCGTCTTACCCATCGCGGCGAAGACCGGCTGGGCGAAATCAAAATCCTGCTGCGCGCCGCCGGCCATGATGGTCAGCGTGCCTTCGCGGGCGCCTCGGTCGCCGCCGGAGACCGGAGCATCCAGCGGACCGAAGCCTTTCGCCGCAGCCTCCGCGGCGAGCGAGCGGGCGAGCGCCGGGCTCGAGGTGGTCATGTCGATGAGCACGCAGCCGGGCTTGGCGGCGGACATGAAGCCCTGCGGACCACGCCAGACCTCTTCGACGTCGTCGGGATAGCCGACCATCGAGATCGCGATATCCGCGCCGCGGGCAGACTCGGCCGGCGAGGAAGCCCACTTCGCACCGAGCGCCAGCAGGCCGTCGGCCTTGGCCTTGGTGCGGGTGTAGACCGTGACCTCATGGCCGGCCTTGAGCAGGTTGGCGACCATGCCCTGCCCCATCACCCCGGTGCCGACGAACGCGATTTTCATGAACGTACTTTCATCACCGTCCGCATCGGATTCAACGCGTTTCAACCGCGACCAAGACCCGGGCAATCGGGGCTTGCCCTGCGTCCCTGAGGCGTGAGGATGCGTGTGGGTTCGATGCCAAAGCGCATCGAAGGTATCGCCGAAGTCGGGCCGCTTTGGCACCTCGAATCAATAACACTCTATGAGACCCCTGAAAGTCGGCATCGTCGGCTACGGCCGAGCCGGCAAAACCGCCGCCCTTGAAGTCATCAAAGACCCCGAGCTCCGCTTAAGCTGGATCGCCCGTCGCGACTGGACGGGGGCGGCTGATTTGACCACGCTGGGCGGGGGGAAGACCTTACACTTCGAGGGCCACGATATCACGGCGCTTGAGACCCGCGAACTTTCCGACCGGAGCCGGATGCGCCAGCACCGGGTCGACTTGGTGGTGGATTTAGCGGGGAGTGAAGCCATCCGCTCCTACGCCCATCTGGCCGGTTACGGGACGCGTTTTGTTTCGGCCGTCTCCCACTATGAGCCCGCTGATCTGGCCATCCTCCAGGCCGCCGCCCGTGAAACCGCGGTGCTGCACTCGCCCAACATCACCTTGGGCATCAACCTCCTGCTCGTCGTGGCCCGCATGCTGCGCAAACTCATCCCGCAGGCCGACGTCCAAATCCTGGAAGAACACTTCGCGGCCAAGGATAGTCGCTCCGGCACCGCCGAACGCCTCGCCGCCATTCTGGGCCTGGAGCCCAACGAAACCATCCGCTCCATCCGAGCCGGTGGCATCATCGGCAAGCACGAACTGATTTTCGGCCTGCCTAACCAGACGATCCGGCTGGTCCACGAGAGCATCAACCGCGCGGCTTTCGCCCGGGGCGCCTTGCTGGCGGGGAAATGGCTCCGGGATGCTGAACCAGACTTCTATACCATGGAGAAATTGGTGATGCGACGGGTGCGGAGCGGCTTCCTCGCCGACCTGGAAGAAGAAGGCGCCTGAGGCGGGACGCACCCTAATCGGTTGCCCTCCGCGGCCGAATCGCCGAACCTCCGTCCGCATGGATTCGGCCCCGCTCACGATCTCAGACCTCGCGGATGTCCTCAAAGGACATCTCAACGGGATGGGGACGCTTGAAGTCGTCGGCGAGATCTCGGGCTACAAGACCTACCCGTCCGGCCACCACTACTTCGCATTGAAGGACAGCGAAGCCAAGGTGGACTGCGTCCTCTACTCCTTCCAGGCGCGCTGGCTGAAGTCGCCGCTGCGCGAAGGCATGAAGGTCGTAGCGAAGGCTAAGGCCGACTTCTACGGTAAGACCGGTAAGTGCTCGCTCGTCATCGAATCAATCAAGCCCGCCGGCGAAGGCGACCTCTTCCAGAAGTTCAAGGAACTGCAGGCGAAGCTGACGGCCGAAGGCTTGTTCGCAGACGAGCTCAAGCGGCCGCTGCCGGAATTCCCGAAGACGGTGGCGTTCGTCACCTCCGAGATCGGCGCCGTCTGGCATGACTTCATCGAAGTGCTCAAGACCCGCGGCTGGAGCGGCACGGCGTGGCTCGTGCCGGCGCGCGTGCAGGGCGAGACCTGCCCGGGCTCGGTGATCGCCGGCCTACGCCAGGCCAACGACATCCCTGGTATCGACCTGATCGTCGTCGGCCGCGGTGGAGGCTCGATGGAAGACCTCTGGGGCTTCAACGACGAAGCCCTCGTCCGCGCCGTCCGCGCCAGCCGCGCGCCGGTCATCTCCGCCGTGGGCCACCAGACCGACTTCACACTCTGCGACTTCGCCGCGGACAAGCGCGCCGAGACGCCGACCGCCGCCGCCGAACTCATCGTGAGCGGGCAGATCCGCCTCCGCCAACGACTCAAGCTGCTCGCCGCCGAACTCGCCCGGCATTCACCCAAGGCCAAGCTGCAGTCACTCTACCAGGACCTTGACCTCCTCAATGAACGCCTCGACGGCGCGGCGCAGGAGATCCTCGCCGACACCCGTCACCGGCTCTCGGAACTCGGCGGCGAACTGCACCGCCTCTCGCCCAAGGCGCGCCTCGGCGTGACGCGCGAGAAACTGGGGCAGCTCGGCAAGCGCCTGCGTTCGGCTGGCTTCGAATCCATCCTCTCCCGTGGCTACGCGATCGTACGTGACGCCGACGGCGCCGTCATCATCGGCCATCAGTCCGTGACGAAGGGTCGCAAACTCCGCCTCAAATTCGGCGACGGCGAAGCCGACGCGACGGGCGGGTAGAGGGAGACCCCTGCATCGAGGTAGGGCTGACCGGCCCGGTCAGCCGCACGGTTGAGCGAGGGCGCTCAACCCTACCAAGCGACAGCTAGGACAGCACGTGGTGCTGTCCCTACCTCTAGCCCTACCCCTGTCCCGGGCCCTAGCCCTCTGATCGGCCGTCAGGCCGATCAGTAGGCCTTCGCCATCACCACGCGGCGGGGGCTGGGCTCGCCGGTGACCACGCACTTGCCCGGCTCGTCCTTGGCGTCGAGCGGGATGCAACGGATGGTGACCTTGAGCTCTTCCTTGAGGCGCTTCTCGACGGCCTTGGAGCCGTTCCAGTGGCACAGCGCGAAGCCGCCGTGGATCTCGGGACGCTCCGGGGTCTTGGCGGTGAAGTAGGCTTTCAGTTCTTCGAAGGTATCGATCTCACGGGTGTTGGCCGCGCGGTGCGCCTTGGCGCGAGCGAGGAGGTTGTCCTGGATGGACTGCAGGCGCTCGACCACGGTAGCGACGAATTCAGAGCGCGGGATGCCGGCCTTCTCGCCGGTGTCGCGACGAGCCACGAAAACCGCGTTGGCGGCGAAGTCACGCGGGCCGACCTCGACGCGCAGCGGCACGCCCTTCTTGATCCAGCCCCAGGCCTTGTCGCCTCCGCGGATGTCGCGGTTGTCGACGGTCACGACGACCTTGCGGTCGTGGAAGCGCTGGGCGGAGAGCTCCTTCTGGAGCGACTGGCAATAGGCGAGGATGTCGGCCTTGGTGGCGTCGTCCTTGTAGATCGGGCAGATCACCACGTGCTGCGGGGCGAGGCGGGGCGGAGCCACGAAGCCGTCGTCGTCGGAGTGCGTCATGATCATACCTCCGATGAGGCGGGTGGACACGCCCCACGAGGTCGTGTGCGCGTACTGCTGGGTGCCCTTCTCGTCCTGGAACTGGATGTTGCAGGACTTGGAGAAATTCTGGCCGAGGTAGTGCGACGTGCCGGCCTGGAGGGCCTTGCGGTCCTGCATCATCGATTCGATGCAGAGCGTATCGACGGCGCCGGGGAAACGTTCGCCCTCGGTCTTGCGACCCTTGATGACGGGCATCGCCATGTAGTTCTCGGCGAAGTCGGCGTACACCTCGAGCATCTTGTGGGTCTCCTCGACGGCCTCGGCCTCGGTCGCGTGGACGGTGTGGCCTTCCTGCCAGAGGAACTCGGCGGTGCGGAGGAAGAGACGCGTGCGCATCTCCCAGCGGACGACGTTGGCCCACTGGTTGATGAGGATCGGGAGGTCGCGGTAGGACTGGACCCACTTGGAGTAAGTCTCGCCGATGATGGTCTCGGAAGTCGGGCGGACGATGAGCGGCTCTTCGAGCTCACCGGCGGGGACGAGCTTACCATCCGGTCCGGCTTCGAGGCGCGAGTGGGTGACGACGGCGCATTCCTTGGCGAAGCCGTCGACGTGGGCGGCTTCCTTCTGGATGTAGCTGACCGGGATGAAGAGCGGGAAGTAGGCGTTCACGTGGCCGGTCTCCTTGAACATCGCGTCGAGGTCGCGGTGGATGTTCTCCCAGAGCGCGTAACCCCACGGCTTGATCACCATGCAACCACGGACCGGGCTGTTCTCGGCCAGGTCGGCGTGCTTGATCACCTGGAGGTACCACTCGGGATAGTCATCCTGGCGGGTCGGGGTGATGGCGGTCTTCGGTTTGGCGGCGGGCTGCTGGGACATAAGGTCAGTAAAGAGGAAAGGGGCGCTGAAGGGCAAGACGGGTTCTTCTTTCAAGGTAGGGTCAGCACTGCGTGCTGACCTAGCTAGGTCGGCACGCAGTGCCGACCCTACCCAAGACAAAAGACGGTCCTCGTGGCTTCGTATACTCGATGGTTACTCTTTCTTCGCCTTCCAGAAACGCGGGCGGCCGCTCATGTCGGGCAGGCCCGCGGACTCGGCATAACCGAGCTGGGCCGACAGTCCCGCCAAGGCGGCGTGCTGATCGATGCCCGTCTCGCAGAGCACCCAGCCGCCGGCGCGCAGGTGCTTCGGGGCGTCGGTCAGGATACGGCGCAGGTCAGCGAGGCCTTCCTCGGGTGCGATCAGCGCGGACTTCGGATCGAACTCGCGGACTTCCGGATCAGCCTCGGCGACTTCGGCTTCGGTGAGGTACGGAGGATTCGAGACGATGAGGTCGTAGGCGTCGGTCACGGCGGCGAACCAATCGGACTCCGCGAAATTGACGCGCTCGGTCAGATTGCACTGCGCGGCGTTCTCGCGGGCGAGCGCGAGTGCATCGGCCGAACGGTCGACCGCGTCGACCTTCCACAGCGGGCGTTCGGCGGCGAGGGCCAGCGCGATGGCGCCGGAGCCCGTGCCGAGGTCGAGCACGCGCACGACCTGATCTTCCGGGAACAAGGCGAGCGCGAGGTCGATGAGTTCCTCGGTCTCCGGGCGCGGGATCAGCGCGCGCTTATCCGACTTGAGGACGAGATCGCGGAACTCCGCCTTGCCGACGATATGCTGGAGCGGCTCGCGGTTGCCGCGACGGACCGTCAGGTCGCGCAGGCGCTTCACTTCCTCATCATTGAGCAGGCGTTCGAACTGCAGGTAAAGGTCGAGTCGCTTCAGGCCCAGCCCCGCGGCGAAGAGATGTTCGGCTTCGACGCGCGGCTTCTCCAGGCCCTTGCGCGCAAGGAATTCGGCGGCCTTCTTCAGCGTCTCAAGGAGGTTCTGCATCAGCGGGCGGCGGCGCGGGTCAGGCGGTCGTTATAGGCGGCGCCCAGGCCCGCGGGCGGGGCGAGCTCGGCGTGGATAGTCTCAAAGCCACGGGCGTCGAGCTGACGCAGCATGTCGAAGAGATGACGAGCGGCCTCTTCGGTCGAGCCGGCTTCGGAAAGCAGGAACACATCGGCGTTGGCCGGGGCATGCGCGCGACGTCCGAGGAAGAGCACCGCGGAGCGCAGGTTGGCGATGACCGGCAAGGTCCCGCTCGGGAAAAGCACGACGCGGGTGGCCGGGCTGTAATGGCGCTCGAGCATACCCGGGGCGTCCTGCGCGGCCTGCTGGTTGGCGGCACGCGTGACCACCTCGATTTCGCCGAGGAGTTCGCGCAGTTTTTCGAGCGGAATCGGGCCGGGGCGGAGCAGGCGGGCGCGACCCGGGACGGAAAGATCGAGGATCGTGGATTCGAGCCCGTGGGCGCACGCGCCGCCGTCGACGATCCAAGGGCAGCGCTCGCCGAGGGAGTCGCGGACGTGCGCGGCCTTCGTCGGACTGACGTAACCGAAAGGGTTGGCGCTCGGGGCGGCAAGCGGGCGACCAGCGAGGCGTAGCACCTCACGGAAGAGCGGATGGGCCGGGATGCGGACCGCGACGGTATCCTTGCCGGCCGTGACGAGATCGGGCACGACGGACTTGCGACGCAGCACGACCGTCAGCGGGCCGGGCCAGAGCGA